>JAEZLF010000112.1 GCA_023435925.1 Bacillota bacterium | reverse complement strand
ATTCCCGAAATAACGTACATTTGACAAAGCTATATAACGAAATGGCAACGGAGAGTCATTCCAATCTTGTCTGGAAGATTGTGTCCGATATGGAAAATGCCACAGTAGGGCTTTACACATCTTTTATAAAGGATGCTCAGGCAGCCGGAGAAATTCGCTCCGATGTGGATGCGGGTTTGTTTGCCTTTTATTTGGATAATTTATTTATTTTGCTGCAGTTTTCCTATGCTTGTGAGTATTACAGGGAAAGAATGAAATTATTTGCCGGTGCGGATATTCTTGAGAAGGATGAACTTGTTACGGAGCAGCTGATGAATTTCATCCGCGGTGCGTTTTTCCTGAAGTGATTCGAAGTGGAGGTCGCTCTATGTCTGTACATATCATTGCCTATGATGTGGGAACTACCGGAATGAAAACCTGTATCTTTGAAATAGCTGAAACCATTAAGCTCGTGGCCTCCGCGATGGAGGGCTATGAGCTTTTTGTCACGGGAAACGGCGGCATGGAGCAGAACCCGGATGATTGGTGGAATGCAATGTGCAATACCACAAGAAGGGTTTTGGAGAAAAACCACATTTCTGCAGACAGCATCCGGGGTATATCCTTCTGTTCCCAGATGCAGGGTCTGGTTCTTGTAGACCGTGATGGAAGGCCTGTACGGCGTGCAATGAGTTACATGGATCAGCGTGCGAAGGATGAGCTAAAGCTGGGGTTGGCTCATGGTTTGCAGATTGCAGGCGCAAATGTCTATAAGCTGTTAAGGTCATTGGCTATTACCGGAGCGGTGGCAGCCAGTGTAAAGGATCCGGTATGGAAGTACAAGTGGGTAGAGAACAACGAGCCGGAAATTTTTCAAAAGGTCTATAAGTGGCTGGATGTAAAGGAGTTTTTAATCTGCCAGTGTACAGGTGAATTTGTCATGACACCGGATAGCGCGTATGCTTCCATGCTATATGATACGAGAAAAGGAAAAGAATGCTTCAGTAGTGAGCTGTGCAAAATGTTTGGCATTCAAATGGAGCATTTGCCACAAATCATTCCATGTTCACAGATGGCGGGGCGGATTACAAAGGAAGCCGCGGAGAAACTGCATTTGAAGGAAGGTACACCGGTTTTCGGCGGAGGCGGCGATGCTTCTCTCATAGGAGTAGGTGCGGGCGCAGTTGAACCGGGAGACACCCACATCTATTCCGGTACATCCGGCTGGGTATCGACCGTAGTAAAAAAGCAGATTGTGGACGTTGTTTCCATGATTGCCGCTATTGTAGGCGCAGACAGGGGAACCTACAATTACTTTGCAGAGCTTGAAACGGCCGGTAAATGTCTTGAATGGGTAAAGGATCACCTGGCGCTGGATGAAATCGATATTTATCTCGAAAAAAAGAATATCTCCGACTCCAGGGAGACTATTTACAAAAGCCTGTATGATTATATGATGTATGCCATAAAGGATGTTCCGGCAGGAAGCAACGGCGTGTTTTTTACACCGTGGCTTCATGGAAACCGATGTCCTTTTGAGGACCGGAATGCCCGGGGCATGTTTTTTAATATCAGCATCGATACGGGAAAAACTGAGATGATTCACGCAGTTCTCGAAGGGGTATGCTATCATTTAAGATGGCAGCTGGAAGCTCAGGAGAGAAAGGTAAGAACCTCCCGGACGGTCCGGTTTGTTGGCGGAGGTGCTTTGGCACCGCTGACATGCCAGATGATGGCCGATATGCTGGGCAGACAAATTGAAACTGTGGACAGCCCTCAAAATATAGGGGCAGTGGGAGCTGCACTGGTAGCAGCAGTTGGACTTGGTGTAATCAGCACACTGGAAGAAGCGAAGAATCTTGTTGAAGTCACGGAAAGATACCTGCCGAATATGGAAAACAAAGCTTTTTATGACCGGAACTTTGAAGTGTTCAAATCCTTGTATAAAAACAACAAGAAGAGCTTTAAAGTATTGAACGAATATAAGTAGGAAATTCGAATAAGATTTTTATGACCGGATAAAAGCAGGACAAAAGGCAGATATGGAGCGAACAAAGACCGGATAAAGACCGGACAAAGACCGGACAAAGACCGGACAAAGACCGGATAAAGACCAGATAAAGACCGGACAAAGACCGGATAAAGACCGGATAATGGCAGGATAGTGCATGAATAACCGAAGGAGGGTTATCTATGGCAGATATCGGAGAAATAGTTAAAAAACAGAGAGCATATTTTTATACGGAAGAAACGATGAATATCGATTCCCGCTTGAATGCTCTTAAGAAATTAAAAGCATCCATACAAAAACATGAACAAGCCGTTCTGGACGCTTTAAAACAGGATTTGAATAAAGCACCTTTTGAGGCATACGCAACAGAAGTCGGTATTATTTACTCAGAGCTCAATGATGCAATGAAGCATCTTGTCCGGTGGTTCAGGCCCAAAAGAGTCCGGACACCCATTACTCAGTTCAAGTCAACCTCCCGCATCGTTTCGGAGCCATATGGAGTGGTTCTGATCATGTCACCCTGGAATTACCCCTTTCAGCTGACCATTGCGCCTTTGATCGGCGCCATTAGCGGAGGAAACTGTGCGGTGGTAAAGCCATCGGCCTATTCGCCTGCCACTTCAGATATCATTGGTAAAATCATCGAAGATTGCTTCAGTGCAAGCTACGTTACTGTTATTAAGGGAGGAAGAGAGGCGAATCAGGAGCTTCTGAAGGAGAAATTTGACTATATTTTCTTTACAGGCAGTGTGGATGTCGGCAAATCCGTTATGGAGGCCGCAGCGAAAAATCTGACACCGATGACCCTCGAACTGGGTGGTAAGAGTCCCTGCATTGTCGATCAGGATGTAAATCTTGATATGACGGCCAGAAGAATTACCTGGGGGAAATTCATCAACAGTGGTCAGACTTGTGTTGCACCGGACTATGTTTTGGTTCACAAGGACAGGAAGGAACAGCTGATCAATGCCATAAAAAAGTATATCCGTGAGTTCTATGGTGATAACCCTTGTAGAAATCCCGACTTTCCAAAAATCGTTAACCAAAAGCATTTTAATCGGCTGAAGGATTTGATTGAGAGCGGTGATATAGCTGCCGGAGGTGATTCCAATGAGGCGACGCTTCAAATATCTCCAACAATCTTGGTGAATGTCGGGTGGGATGATCCTGTCATGCAGGAGGAGATTTTTGAACCTATTCTGCCGGTATTGGAGTTTGATGATTTGTCCCAGGTGATCCGTGATGTGAACAATCGGCCAAAACCGCTGGCGCTATACCTTTTTACCCGTAACAAGGAGGTCGAGAAGCGTATTCTAAAGAGCATTTCTTTTGGCGGAGGATGCATCAACGATACCATCGTCCATCTGGCAACCTCCCATATGCCTTTCGGAGGGGTGGGAGATAGCGGGATGGGAAGCTATCACGGCAAATGGAGCTTTGACACATTCACACATAAGAAGAGTATCCTGAAAAAATCCTTTGCCGTTGATATCAAGCTGAGATATCCACCATACAAGGATAAGCTGAGTACATTAAAGAAACTGATGAGGTAGTTTTTTTAACCTTGTGCTGTAAGAAGTACTCTACCTCTAAGCTACCATGCTCACAATACTGAGAGCGTAAGTGGGGGATGAATTACTATTGTACTTGAAAGAAATTAGAGATATAATTGTTAAAAATGTTTATGATAGGGGGTTATTGGTATCCATATTTGGTCGCCAATAAAAAATGATGAAAAGTTCAGCTGAATTAAAAGCAATAGCAAAAGAAAGCTTACAAGGCAAATGGCTGCAATCGATTGGTGCGATGTTCCTTTACGGCCTGATAGCCGGCGTACCCTTATGTGCTCCCGCCATGCAGGTAGGATATATGAAATACAATGTGAAGCTGATCCGAAGAGAATATACCAATGTGGCTGATGTTTTCGACGGTTTCAGTTTGTTTGGAAAATCATTATGGTTATCCATTATTACCGGTTTCTTTATTTATCTATGGTCATTGTTGTTTTTAATACCGGGTATCATTAAATCTTTTTCCTATTCCATGGCGCCCTATATTTTGGCAGAGAATCCTCAGATGACGGCAAGAGAAGCATTGCAGGCCAGTAAGGATTTAATGCACGGGAAGAAGGGGCAGTTGTTTTATTTAGGTCTGACTTTTATAGGCTGGTTTTTACTGGGGGCGTTTTCCTTGGGTATTGCGTACATCTGGATTATTCCATATATACAGGCAACCTTTGCAGCTTTCTATGATGATGCAATCGGCGGTTCCAATTTCCAGAATGCACAGCAGGACATTGGTTTTTAAAGTTAGAGTCGAAAAAAACGGCTTTCTTTACAAGAGGCACTTCATATCATAGAATGACAATGGTATGAGGTGCTTTACATTTTGAAACAATAAAAATGGCCGATTATGCCATAAATTTTTGCAAATTCATGGTATAATAGAAGAGTTGATATTTACATGGCAAATTAGAGAGGAAAGATAACTTTTGAGCAAAAGAGAAAATATATGTATACCCGAGGAGGAGATAGCCAGGCAGGATGCATTCATGCATTGGATCAGGGAACAGAATCCTGAAGCAGACAGATTCTACACCATTAGTACTTTTGGCTGTCAAATGAATGAAAACGACTCGGAAAAACTTGCCGGAATGTTGGAAGCTATGGGCTACGTTCATACAGCTGATCCTGAGAAGAGCGATTTGATACTTTATAACACCTGTTGTGTCAGAGAAAATGCCGAATTGAAGGTCTATGGGCATCTGGGGGCACTGAAAGCGCTGAAAGCCAGAAAGCCGGACATGATTATAGCGTTGTGTGGCTGCATGATGCAGCAGAAGGATGTTGTTGAACATATTCTGAAAAAATACAAACAGGTGGATTTGATTTTTGGGACTCACAATCTTCATAAATTGCCGGAACTGTTATATCAAGTGTTTTCTTCTAATAAACCGGTTGCGGATGTTGGCAGTTCTGACGGCTTCATTGCGGAGGGTATGCCGATACGGCGGGAACAGGGTATTAAAGCGTGGATCACGGTCATGTATGGCTGCAATAATTTCTGTTCCTATTGCATCGTTCCTTATGTCAGAGGAAGGGAAAGAAGCAGGAAAATATCAGACATTGTTGACGAGGCAAGAATTCTTGGACATCAGGGATTTAAAGAAATCACACTTCTCGGACAGAATGTCAACTCCTTCGGTCTGGATCGAAATGATGGAAGCAGCTTTGCCTCTCTTCTGCGCAGTCTTGAGGATGTGGAGGGTATTGAAAGAGTCCGGTTTATGACGTCTCATCCCAAGGATTTATCTGACGAGCTGATCGTTGCTATGAGGGATTGCAGAAAGGTCTGCGAGCACCTGCATTTGCCTGTGCAGGCCGGAAGCAATGCTATTTTACATGAAATGAACCGGAAATACACACGGGAGCGCTACATGGAAATGGTTGCGAGGATCCGGGAGCAGGTACCGGATATTGCGCTGACAACCGATATTATTGTGGGGTATCCAGGAGAAACAGACGACGATTTTGCAGATACGTTGGAGCTCATTGAAAAAGTAAGATTTGATTATGTGTACACCTTCCTCTATTCAAAACGTACCGGCACTCCTGCGGCAACGCGAGAGGATCAGGTGAGTGAGGAAGTGAAAAAGAAGAGGTTTAATGCATTGATCGAGCTTCAGAACCGTATCGGCAGAGAACTGAACGAACAGCTGGAAGGCAAAATCGTAGAGGTATTGGTGGAAGGATTAAGTAAAAACAGCATCAACATGCTTGGCGGGCGCACCAGAACAAATAAAATTGTCAATTTTAAGGGCGACGCGAATTTGACAGGCCGGCTGGTTCATGTGAAAATAGAGAATGCAGGAACCTGGTCGCTGGAAGGAAGCCTTGTGTAAGGAATGAAGCCTTGTGTAAGGAATGAAGCAGGCTTCGGACAATTTGTGGACAAGTTTTTTGTTGTATTTAGGCAAAGCATCAGGTAAGTATTTGGCAAGTTTTTGTGCAAAGACTAAGCAAAGTATTTGGCAAGCATTAAGAATATATGGAAGATAGAGCAGAAAGGAAATGATAGTAAATGGATGAAGCAGTTGTAAAAGCGAGAGAACTGGGTGAAGCACTGGGAGATTCACCGGAATACCTGAGGTTAAGAAAGGCTGAAACCGCACTGGAGACTGATGAGCGGGGTATGGGGCTGATGGAGGATTATCGGCTTCTGCAAATAGAAATGGTGAAAGCGACACGGGAAAATAAAGGTGAAGTTCAGATTGGTGAGATCAAAGACATGCTTATGGCAAAGCAGAAGGAAATCAATGAGTATTCGGTTACCTTAGAGTATCTGGAAGCGAAAAATGCTTTTGACAGTTTGATGAAGAATGTGAATGATGTGATCACCTATGCTATTACCGGTGAAACCTGTTCGCCTTCAAAGTGCTCTTCCTGCGGCGGTGGCTGCGGTTCGCAGCACGGGTGAGTCAAGATAGAAACGGGCTGTAAGAAAGCATTGACGCAGATGAAACACAGCCGATAGAAGTGAGGTCAAAGAAATGCCTGTAACTCCAATGATGCAGCAATATCTGGACATGAAGGAGCAATATAGGGACTGCATTCTGATGTTCCGGTTAGGCGATTTTTATGAAATGTTTTTTGATGATGCGTCTCTTGCCTCCAGAGAGCTTGAGATTACGCTTACCGGAAGGGATTGCGGTCTTGAGGAACGCGCCCCCATGTGTGGCGTACCTTTTCATGCGGTAGACGGATATATCTCCCGGCTGGTTACCAAAGGCTACAAGGTAGCAATTTGCGAACAGGTGGAGGATCCGGCCCTGGCGAAAGGGATCGTAAGAAGAGAAGTCATCAAGGTAGTTACACCCGGCACGGTTACAGATACCTCCATGCTGGATGAGAAAAAGAATAACTACCTTTTTTGCATATATGGTAAGGGTCATATGTATGGGATAGCGGTCGTTGATATTTCGACGGGTGAATTTTCCACAACCAGAATCACATGGGGAAATACGCTGAACAAGCTGCTGGATGAAACAGCAAGGTATTCTCCGGCTGAAATCATCATCAGTCAGACATTGCAGGAGACTACCGGCTTAAAAAGACTGCTGGAGAAGAAATTTAACGCATACATATCAACCATTGAAGACCGGTACTTCGATGAAAACTACTCTTCAGAAATTCTTTCTCAAATGTTCGGTGAAAATGTGCTGCCTGAGGAAACAAGTGAGCTCAGCATCAATGCCTGCGGGGCTTTACTATATTATCTTGAACAGACTCAGAAGGTTGGGCTGGAGCACATACAGAGGATCGTTCCTTATAAGCTTGAAGAATATATGAGATTGGACCAGTCCACCCGAAGGAATCTGGAACTCACAGAAACGATGAGAGAGAAATCACGCAAAGGTACTCTGCTGTGGGTGCTGGACAGAACTATGACCTCAATGGGAGCCAGAGGCTTGCGCAAATGGGTGGAACAGCCGTTGGTCAATATCGGCGATATGAATGAGCGGCTTGACGCTGTCTCTGAATTTAAAGATAAATTTATGATCCGGATGGAGCTCCGGGAGCTTCTTAAGAAGATCCATGACATTGAACGGCTTATCGGCAAGGTGGTTCTCGGCAGCGCGAACTGCAGGGATTTGATTGCACTGAAGAATTCTCTGGGGCAGGTACCTTTTATAAAAGAGATTCTTGCAGGCTGTTCGTCGGAACTGGCTGTAAGGGATAACAGCGCGATGGATAGTCTTGACGATATCTGTACATTGATTGAAAATGCTATTATCGATGATCCTCCTGTCTCTGTGAAGGAAGGCGGGATCATAAAAACCGGCTATCATGAAGAAGTGGACAAGCTCAGAAGAGCTACTACGGAAGGTAAGCAGTGGATCGCATCGCTGGAGGCGGAAGAAAGAGAAAAGACCGGCATTAAAAACTTAAAAATCGGCTTTACTAAAGTCTTCGGATATTATCTGGAGGTTACAAAATCCTATTTTCACCTTGTACCTCAGGAATATATCAGAAAACAGACGCTTGCCAATTGTGAAAGATTCGTAACACAGGAACTGAAAGAGATGGAGGAAACAATACTCGGAGCAGAGGGGAAGATTATTGATCTGGAATACCGCCTTTTTGCGGAGATCAGAGAAACAATTGCTTCCCAGGTAAGTCGAATTAAGAATACAGCCGCTTGTCTGGCTGAACTGGATGTATTGTGTTCCCTTGCCGAGGTTGCCGACCGGGAAAATTACTGTAAACCGGAGGTTAACAGTGACGGAGTCATTAGAATCGAGGACGGAAGGCATCCTGTTGTTGAAAAAATGCTGGAGCAGGGAGCCTTTGTGCCCAATGATACATTCCTGGACATGGAGGAGGACAGGCTGTCAATTATTACAGGGCCGAATATGGCAGGGAAATCTACCTACATGAGGCAGGTAGCATTGATTGTACTGATGGCCCAGATTGGCAGCTTTGTACCGGCGACCGCTGCGGTTATTGGCATTGCAGACAGAATATTTACAAGGGTCGGAGCATCGGATGATCTTGCAGCCGGACAGAGTACATTTATGGTAGAAATGTCCGAGGTGGCGGGAATATTGGAGAACGCCACGCCTAAAAGCCTTCTGATACTAGATGAAATCGGCAGGGGAACAAGTACCTTTGACGGACTAAGTATTGCATGGTCGGTTATCGAATATATTTCAGACCCTGACAAGGTAGGGAGCAGGACTCTGTTTGCTACCCATTACCATGAGCTGACGGAACTGGAAGACAAGATGACCGGTATTAAAAATTACTGTATTGCCGTCAAGGAAAAGGGCGAAGATATCATTTTCCTCCGCAAAATCATCCGGGGAGGCGCCGACGGCAGCTATGGAATACAGGTTGCCAGGCTGGCAGGAGTTCCCCAGACGGTGATCGACAGGGCCAAGGAGCTGTTGAAGGAGCTGGAGGCTGCCGATATCAACAGGCATCGGGCCAGAAGGAGAAAACCTGCACTGGAAGGACAGGTGGAATTATTCTTCGGAAATACCAATGAAGACAAATTGGGTAAAGAGGTGCTGGAAGAGTTGAAAAGCCTTGATATCTCGACCATAACACCTCTGGATGCGCTGAATGTGCTGTATCAGCTGCAGCAGAAGGCTAAGAAAGGGTAAATGAGCCGAAACGTAAAAGAATTGGAGGCGGTTACCGATGGGTAAGATTATTGTACTTGATGAGAATACAGCCAATAAGATTGCTGCCGGTGAGGTCATAGAAAGACCTGCTTCCGTGGTAAAGGAGCTGGTTGAAAACTCCATTGATGCCGGCGCGACCAAGATACAGGTTGAGATCAGGAATGGCGGAATTTCATTGATAAAGGTTATCGACAATGGAAGCGGCCTTGCAGAGGATGATGTGGAATTAGCCTTTGAACGTCACGCTACAAGCAAAATCAGGAGAGCGGATGATCTGGAATCCATCTCCAGTATGGGCTTCCGGGGTGAAGCTCTCGCCAGTATTGCCGCAGTTTCATCCGTGGAGCTTATTACAAGGGTAAAAAGTGCCGTTCAGGGAGTTCATATCGAGGTAAAAGGCGGATTTGTTCAGGGGGTAAAGGCGGCAGGATGTCCTATCGGCACGACAATTACTGTAAGAGAGCTGTTTTTCAACACCCCCGCACGGTACAAGTTTCTCAAAAAGGACTCGACAGAGGCCGGGCATACGGCGGATGTGCTGAGCAGGATAGCTCTTGGATACCCGGATATCTCCTTTCAATTGGTCAGTAATGGTACAGTTTTGTTACACACTCCCGGAAATGGTGACCTAAAAAGTACTATTTTCAGCGTGTACGGGGCTGAAACCGCCAAGCAGCTGCTGGAAGTTTCCTATGACGACGGAAAGGTTAAGGTATCCGGCTTCATCGGTAAAGCAGAGCTTTCGCGGTCAAACAGAAATCATCAATCTGTTTATATCAACAGAAGATATATCAAAAGCAAAACGATAACGGCCGCATTGGATGGAGCATATTCCACCTTCCTGATGAAAAACAGATACGCCTTCGCATTGCTTGACGTCAGGCTCAATCAAGCCTTGGTGGATGTGAATGTCCACCCATCCAAGATGGAGGTTAAATTTTCCAGCGAGCAGGATATTTACAGAGCTGTATTCCATGCGGTCAACAGTACTCTATTGAATCAATCCTCCATCCGGAATCTGCCGGCCTCCAATCAAGCGGTAAAGACTGCATTCACCTTTCGTGAGAGAGCTGCTGAAAAGCCGGTATATACGCAGCAGTCCTTTGAATGGGTTAGAAAAGGGCTGGATCAGAAAAGGGCGGATGCCATTGCAGGGGTCGAAGCTGCATTGGAGGACCATTCCGAGGATGGGGATCGCAGAGACGTAAATCACAGAGCCGGAGAATATAAGCTCGGTGAGCAAAAGAGTGTAGATAGCAACACTGCAGCTAACACGACTGCAGATACAGTAAATGGCATATTAGATCATATTGCGGAAAAGCATGTACCATACATCGCGAAGCCGAATGAAACAAATCGGCCAAATCCGGTTATTATTTCACCGGATAAAGCAGATCAGTCGCATCCGGAGGATATGAGACCGGGTTTCACTGCTAATACACAGGATTCCACTGATACTGCACGAGTTTTATCGGATGATAAATGCGACAAATCATCTGATACCGCTTTTGATGATGAGCTCGATTTTTCACGCAGTAAGGCCGGTCGAGTCAAGCTGCCCAATCTTTTTGAGGGTGCAAGAATCGTTGGTCAGGCCTTTTCAACCTATATTCTGCTGGAGAGAGAAGATGAGCTTTTTCTGCTTGACCAGCATGCGGCTCATGAGAGAATCCGGTATGAGGAACTGAAAAAAGCTTTTGAAAAAAGTGAGCCAATTTCTCAGATGTTAATGGAGGTCTTACCGGTTGAACTGACAGGAAGTGAATACCAGTTTGCACTCAGTGAGAAAAGTTTCTTCGAAAGGCTTGGCTATACATACGAGAGCTTTGGTACCAATTCCATTATTCTTCGTACCGTACCATTTGAAGAAAAGGGGTTGGATATTAAAGAAATGTTTGTTGAAATATTGGACTGTGTGATGAATGATAGTACTGGACAAATAAGCCTTGTCGCGGATGAAACTTTATACGCCATGGCATGCAAGTCGGCAGTAAAGGCTCATAAAAAGCTGGATGACAGAGAAATTGAAGCACTGCTGGATAAGCTTGCCTCACTGGATAATCCTTATACATGCCCTCACGGCCGCCCTGCTATTCTGAGGCTCAGACGGTATGAACTTGAAAAATTGTTCAAGAGAATTGTATAAACATTTTTGTACTGGGTACAATTGGTAAATAGGGTCAACTGAACGAACCGCATACGATTCGTTACAGGAAGTACAGCTTCCGTGAACACTGGAGAGGGGGTAAGAAAAAGAATCAATGGAGCCGGTAATCATATTGGTAGGCCCGACTGCTTCCGGAAAAACCGGATTATCTATAGAATTGGCGAAGCTGGTGAACGGCAGCATTGTATCGGCAGATTCCATGCAGATATACAAGTATATGGATATTGGAACAGCTAAACCGGATGAAGCGGAGCGATCCGGCATCAGGCACTATATGATAGATGAAGTGGAGCCGGATGAAAATTTCAGCGTTGCAAAATACCGGGAAATGGCTCTGAAATATATCGGACAGATATTAAAGGAAGGTCGGCGTCCTATTGTCACTGGCGGTACCGGCCTTTACATTAACTCTCTTCTATACAATATTAGTTTTTCAGAGACGATTTGTGATGAAGAGCTGCGGGAGAATCTCAAAAACACGGCAAAAGAGAAGGGCAATCGATTCCTTTATGATCGGCTGCGTGAAATTGATCCCGAAGCAGCTGCAAGAATACATGAAAATGATGTGAAGAGGGTCATAAGGGCAATAGAAGTATTCCAGCATACCAATCGGACTATATCACAGCATGCACAGGAATCCAGGCTTGAGCCACCGCCCTACCAGTATATTGTTTTTGGATTGAACTGGGAGAGAGATGAACTGTATGAACGGATTGACAGAAGAGTTGACAAGATGTTTCAGGACGGTTTGACAGAGGAGGTAAGGCATTTAAAAGAGAAGGGCTTTGATACGGGTACTACGGCAATGCAGGGAATTGGCTACAAGGAAATACTGAGCTATCTGAAAGGCGAGTGCACTTTGGAGGAGACCATATACATATTGAAGAGGGATACTAGGCATTATGCCAAAAGACAGATGACATGGTTCAGAAGAAATAAGGAAATTCATTGGCTGGATGTCAATGAAGGATCTGATCTTAAGGAATTGGCTGAAAAAATTATTCAAGAGTGTATTGCAACATATGGAATTATCTTGTAGAATTAAACTAATTCCTACTGATATTAAATATTACAAAAGCAGGAAGTATTCATTAAGGAGGATTTTTAAGTGAATAAGGTGAATATCAATTTGCAGGATGTCTTTTTAAATCAAGTAAGAAAGGAACATATTGCAGTTACCATTTATCTTACCAATGGGTTTCAGTTAAAGGGCATGGTAAAAGGTTTTGATAACTTTACGGTTGTACTTGATACTGACGGCAGACAGCAGCTGGTATATAAGCATGCCATTTCTACTATTAGTCCGATGAAGATTGTAAATTTTATTTTCAACGACAATAACAAGGAATAGATATCGTTTTCTATGAATAAAGAATTGATGAATAAAAGAGGCTGCAGCTCATTGTGTTAAATGCTGCAGCCTTTTTTATAGAAATGATGGTTTTCCGTTCGCTATGTATAAGCTCCATATGCTTATTCAGAACGATTACATTTTTCGGAATACGCCGATTACTTTTCCCAGAATGGAAAGATTATCATGCACAATAATAGGATCCATGAATTGGTTCTGGGGCTGAAGCCTGACATAGTCTTTTTCTTTATAAAAAGTCTTGACGGTGGCTTCGTCATCGATAAGTGCCACAACGATATCACCATTCATTGCCGTAGATTGCTGCCTGACGAGCACCAGATCCTTGTCCAGAATGCCGGCTTCTATCATACTCTCTCCTTGAACCTTGAGCATAAAAACGGTGGAATTCTGTGCATAGTCAACCGGCAGAGGAAAGGTATCTTCAATATTTTCTACAGCCAGGATAGGCTGCCCGGCTGTTACCTTGCCAACGATGGGAACATCAACCAACTCTCTTCTGGAATAATAATCCCTTGGAGTATCATTGTTTTTCTGAGATGTCTTCTTACTTCCGATAACCTTTAATGCTCTTGGTTTGGTTGGATCCTTCATTATGAGTCCGCTTTTTTCAAGCTTCTCCAGATAACCGTGGACAGTGGAGGTAGACTTAAATCCAACAGCACTGCAAATCTCGCGTACAGAGGGCGGATAACCTTTCTCTTCTACTTGTCTATTAACAAAATCAAGGATTTGCTGCTGCTTGTCATTCGCTTTTTTATTCATACATTACACCCCTTCATAATCATTGAACGAGCAATGGTTATTTCCAAATTAATTATAATAAAATACCAGAAAAATGTCAAACAAATGTTCGAAAATAATATTGACAAGGAAACATGTGTTCGTATATAATATCGATAAGAACAAACGTTCTGAACAAGTGTTCTCAATGATAGAGGAGGGCAAACGGATGAACAAGAAATATATGTTAAAAAATAGGACACGCTTTTATACATTTATCATGATTGTGACAGTCATAGTTTCTTGCATTTTTTTGGCGGTCACCGCTTATGGTGCGGATACAGAGGAACGCTATACGATGGTTACTGTTGAGAAGGGTGATACCTTGTGGGATATAGCCAGAGAATATAATAAAAAAGGTGATATCCGCCAATACATTCGACAGATCGAAAAAATCAATCATCTATCAGATAGCATGATATTTGAAGGAGATGTTCTTCAATTGCCGGTATGAACTTCTTGATCGGCTTCCTGTAGCTTTTTTTCGATCTCTTGCAGTTTCTCTTCAACATCTGAATTATTGAATCGTTTATTTATTTCCAGGTACTCTTCATAGTATTTTCTTGCATTGACATAATCGCCTGAATCAAAGTAAGTTTCACCAAGAGCTTTCAGAATAAAGCCACTGCGGCTATTATATTCGTAGCCTGCAAGGTAAGCATCCAGTGCCTCTTCAATTTTACCCTGCTTTTTATAGGCCGAGCCTAGATTGAATTGAGCATACTCTGATTTTGTCATGGAAAGAGTGCGCTTTGCTTCATCGATACATTTTTCATATTCCTCTTTTAGGAGATATACCTTTGACAGGTTACAGTGAGCGGTGCTGTTGTAATAATAAAGATCGATGGCCTTTTTGAACTCCAGCTCTGCCAGGTCAAGATACTCCGTATTCTTTTTTTCTTCATTATACGCATTTAAATACCCGGTAGCCAATACGCTGTGAGCTCTGTCACTGCCCGGTGCTTTTTTGACCACATCGCTCCACAGTCTTATGCTGTCTCCGTAAATGTAATTTCTTCTAAGTGTAAGACCGGTATACAAAGGAATCAGAATCACAGAGACTATCAGTAGAATGGATAATGGAGATTTCAACCAATAACGGATCCGATAGGACTTACCCGAAGTCGGTGTGTCAGGAAATTCCTCCGAACCCGGTGCGACTGAAACAGTCTGCTGGCCAGGTATGAAAGCAATGCCCTGATGATCCGATACGTTAGGATCTTCCTCCAGACCCGGTGTGGCATTATCATTCGCCTGATCCAATGAAACAGGATCTTCCTTATATTCCTGTAGAGCAGAAATTTCCTCCTGATCCAGTACAATAGAAGTGCCCTCCTGATCTGATACGACAGAAATGTTCTCCTGATTCGCTGCGGCAGAAACATCCTTCTGCGGTGTATTATCCAAATCAGAGGGAATTTCTTTGCCTTTTACTGGTTTTCTTTCAAACATTATCATTCCAATCAGAAACAGGATAAAGCCGGCAATTGGAAAGTAAAGACGATGTTCGAAATAAACATCCTTAATGGATATAAAGCTGGACTCAACTGCAAGCCCTGCGAAAAACCATAGAATCCCGAAAGAGACAAGACGGTTCCGCTTGATTGTAAGGAGTGAAAATAGACCGATACACAAAAGGATAATAAAAGATACATAAGAATAATTATCCCAGATCGTAGGAGAAAGAGGGAAATCATTGCTGTAATCAAAGTTTTGATTGGCTGGTACGAATAAGAGTTTTATATAAAGAAGGATTACGTTCAATTCCGTGAAAAAATATTGGAATCTGTCCATGGATGTACTTGCCTTAAAGCTCACATTGGGATCACTTTGGCTGTAACCCTTTAGTAGAAGATTTGTTCCCGGAATAATGGGTACAGTGGCAAAGAGCAGAATAAAAATAGCGATTCTTTTATACCAGGAGGTCTTTCCATCCTTCAAAAAAAACATGCATTCGATTAACAACAGCATAAATGGAATGGTAATGGTATTTTCTTTGGTGAACATGGCAGTCACTGTAAACAGAAAAGTCAAAAGTAAATGTACGAACCTGTTCTGCATCCTGTATTTCATGAAAAACAAGATCGCAAGCATATAGAAGGTGGCAGCCAGTGATGCTGTTCTTTGAACGATGTAGGTTACTGCATTGACCTGCAGCGGATGACATACGAATAGTACTGCTGCGATGACAGAAACGGAAGTGCTGTATTTTGACAGTAATTTGCCATTAAAATATGGGAGGGAGAACAACCGTTTCAGTATCCAATAAAATAGAATACCGTTGAAAATATGGAGTAGGAGATTGGTAATATGATAGCCTTCAACACCATTATCATGTATGGCATAATTGATGGAAAGGGTAAAGTACAGCACGATCCTGTTTGCGTAAAATTTCCACAATTCAACAAAGTCAAAAAGCTTATGAATGGCGTAGTTGTTTGAAATGGAACCGAAGTCGTCCAGTGCGAACGGCACAGTAAAGCTATTGCAGTAGGCAATCAGGGCGATAGCAGCGATTGTACAGTAAGGAAGCCATTTTTTCCGAAATTTTAGCTCGAGCCAGTTCATTATATTTATTCCAATCAACAAAACCTTTACTCCAGTTCTTTCAAAATATTCTGCCAGACATCCATATTAAGATTTCTTCCATTGTTATCAGGAACGTCAGGTATCTGTCCCAGCCTCCAAAGCGAAATTCCCTGAATCCCGAACAGTTTCGCAAGCTTGACCTTTTCCATGACACTGAGGGAATTTTCATACCAGACCGTATTCTCAGTACCGGTCTCAGGATCTATATATTTAATATACGGATTTGCATATTCCTTTGAATACTGATAGGTGATCGGTGTATTACTGTTCAGCAGCTTCATGAAGTTTTCCAGATCAAACCGGTATGAAGTTGAATTCAGAGTTTTACCGTCTTTCCTCTGCCAGACACTCCAATCAAAGGAAACCTGCAGCATGATTTTGCTCTTATCCTGTACTCCATTGACGGTATCTGTAATCGCTTTCAATGCGTAATAAACATCCTCAATCGGTGTAAGAGGTGTTATGTTGATGCCTCTTGCCATTTCAGCCTCTGTCAGCTTTTTTGCATCATAATCATGAGCCATTAGTATCACCTTATCTGCTAAAGAACCAATTGCCTTATAATCATAACCATCAATGCTGGAAGCGCTTCGTTTCGGATGAATCAATGGGTGTACGGCTACATAGAGCTTTTTACCTTCTTTATTCAACGCAGTCCGCAGCGCTTTCAGAAAATCATTAAAGGCTGTTTTTAGCTGCGCACCTCTCAATCCCTCAATGTCTATGACAATCCCGTCAAAAGAGCCGGTTTCGTCACCAAGAGTCAACGTGTTCACAGAAGCTATTATATCGCTTATGAGCTTTGTGTATACCTCGGGATGGGTAAGAATATATTCGGGAATGCCGACCTTAAGACCGGTAGCCGGATCCGTCATCTTTGAATCCTGCGTGGACTGAAGCATAAGAAGGGCAGGAACACCGGCCTGTTTTGCAGCAGCAAGCCGCTGTGAAAAACCAACCGGAAGGAAATATTCATTATAGCCATAGGCATTTTGTGAGGTGTTCAATACAATACCGGCTGTGTTCTCATCATAGATTATCTTACTCCAGCCGAAGCAAACAGATGAAAGATCGACAATTTTATCCTGTTGAGGAGAGGATTTTATGGCATAAAAGGCGTTGAGATCCTTTAGAGGCTTTTTCAGAGCATGCACCATTCTGATCAGTATAGCCGCAACCTGCTCTCGCAGTGCGTTTCCTTTTGGATTAAAGGTGGCTGGTGTATTGCCTGTGAAAATTCCAAAATCCCTGGCAATGGTAATGTAGCCAATGTTGCTGTCAATATCCGTAAATGGTTTGTCCAGATAGGAGAGCCTCTGTGCCAGAGCCCCGTAGCCCAGACAATTCACAACCATGATGGCGGCTTCTTCCCGGGTAATGGCTTCATCCGGTCTGAAGATTCCCTGTTCTACGGAAATCACACCATGAACCAATGCTGTTTCAATGGGGCTATAATAATACTTTTTGTTGTTCTGATTATCGCTAAAGGAGCCCTTTTCAGGAGATACCTGCTGCCAGCCCATCATTCTGACCAGAAAGGTAATGAATTCACCTCTTGAAATGGTCTGACCGTATCCAAACTGATTATCGCCGATGCCATTGGTGATTCCCAGCTGCCGGAGCTCGTTAACGGCACCGTATGCATAGCTGGTTGCGGGGACATCTGAAAAAGGCAGAGTGCTTTGTGCAATGTCGTCTGCATAGGAAATTAAACCGAAGGACAGGAGATATGTAAATAATACAATGCTGCTTATCAATTTTACAATGTGTTTCATGCTGTTATAACTACCTTTCCAATAAAATTTATTTCAAATCTGTGCTATTCCAGTTTAGCATAATTCGACAGGTGACTGCAATGTCCCCTTTAATAATGTAACAATTGTGGTATAATAAGTGAGGTGACACTCCTGCAAATACCATAGCCGAGGAATGTCACCTTTTGAAAGTCCTAATGTGGCTGAAGTTATTATATGCATCCGGCGGAATTATTGGCCGCGATAGATAAGTTATTAATAAAATTTGAGGTTTAATAATGCAACAAGAGATCTATTTAGACAATAGCGCAACCACCAGACAATATGATGAAGTAACCGCACTCATGGGTGATCTGGCAGCAAATACTTATGGAAATCCGTCCTCACTTCACATAAAGGGGATAGAAGCCGAGAGACAAGTAAATACGGCAAGAGAGACCATAGCAACGACACTCTTTGCTGATAAAAAAGAAATAATCTTCACTTCCGGAGGAACGGAGTCAAACAATCTTGCCATTCGAGGCTATCTTGATGCAAATCCCAGAAAAGGAAAGCATATCATAACGACGAAAACAGAGCATCCGTCCGTTCTGGAGGTCTATCATCATCTTGAAAAACAGGGTTGGCGTGTGGATTACATTGGTGTTGATGAAAAAGGCTCACTGGATCTTGATGAATTCAAAGGCATGCTGGATCATGAAACAGCTCTGGTCAGTATCCTACTGGTCAATAATGAAACAGGCGCGATACAGCAGTTGGAGAAAATATCGGCTATCAGGGATCGTGTGAATCCGCAGACTGTGATTCATGCAGATGCAATCCAGGCGTATGGGAAAATGATAATACATCCCGAAAAGCTAGGTGTGGGGTTGTTGTCCGTTAGTTCACACAAAATACACGGCCCCAAGGGAGTCGGCGCATTATATGTATCAAAAAAGGTGAGAATCAAACCGCTGTTTTTTGGCGGCGGACAGGAAGCTTTATTGCGATCGGGAACAGAAAATGTTCCGGGTATAGCAGGTTTCGGACTGGCTGCAGACAGGATTCACCGGGATTTATCCGCCGGTATGGAAAAGGTCAGTTCTTTAAAAAACTCATTCATTGCAGAATTGGCAGAATCAGAGATTGACCATCGAGTCATATCTCCTGAAGATGCATCTCCCTATATTTTAAATGTGGGATTTGAAGATATTCGTGCTGAGGTTTTACTGCACCATCTGGAGCAAAAGGGGATATTTGTTTCAACGGGCTCTGCTTGTTCCTCACATAAAAATACCCGGAGCCATGTCCTGTCAGCTATGAGAATACCAAATCAGCTGATAGACGGAGCTATCCGGTTCAGCTTCTCATCCTGTAATTCGATCGATGAGATTCACTTTACGGTGGAAATGATAAAAGAAGTGATACCGATGATAAAAATACATAAAAAGCCCAAAATGAGGAGGCAGCAATGAAAAAGGTCATTCTGGTACGATATGGTGAGATTATTCTGAAAGGCCTGAACAGGCCTGTGTTCGAAGATAAACTCATGGGGAATATTAAGAAAGCACTGTATGGATTAGGGAAAATCAGTGTTATACGATCTCAGGCCCGGATCTATATTGAGCCTGTGGAAGAGAGCTATGATTTTGACACAGCAATTGGAAAGCTCGTTCATGTATTTGGAATAGTTTCCGTCAGTATTGTATTAAAAATAGCTTCCGATTTTGAAGAAATAAAAAAGTATTCACTGGAGCTGGCAAAAGAACATGTGGATAAGCTGAGTATGTCTGCCGGTCGCCGAAGCCAGCGAAACCATTGCGATGAATTACAGTCCTCCCCGGGAAGCGTGAGCTTTAAGGTTGAGGCCAAGCGTGGAGACAAGCATTTTCCCATGCAGTCTCCGGAAATTTGTCTGGAACTGGGTGGATATTTGCTGGATAACATTCCTGCTCTTCGAGTAGATGTGCATAAGCCTGACTTCATATTTTATGTAGAAGTCCGTGAAAGCTCCTATATCTATTGTGATATTATTCCTTCCTATGGCGGGCTGCCGATCGGCACAAACGGGAAAGCGATACTGCTGCTTTCCGGGGGAATCGACAGCCCCGTAGCAGGCTGGATGATGGCTAAGAGAGGGATGGAGATCGAAGCGGTGCACTTTTACAGTTATCCGTATACCAGCGAACGTGCAAAAGACAAGGTCATTTCACTGGCAAAAATTCTGGCGCGCTACTGTTATCGTATTAAGCTTCATATTGTACCGTTTACTGAAATTCAACTTGAGATCAATGAAAAATGTCCGGAGGATCAGCTTACGATCCTTATGAGACGGGTGATGATGAAAATTGCTGAAAAAATTGCACTTCGGAACAGTGCTCAGGCACTGATAACCGGCGAAAGCCTTGGGCAGGTGGCAAGTCAGACAATACAGGCTCTTGCGGTAACCAATGCATCGGTTGCTATGCCGGTATTCAGACCATTGATTGGTATGGATAAGAATGAAGTCATAGAAATTGCCAGAAAAATAGATACGTTTGAAACCTCGATATTGCCCTATGAGGATTGCTGCACGGTATTTGTAGCAAAACACCCAAAAACTAAACCAAAGCTGGAAGAAATTATTAAATATGAAGAAGCTTTATCAGAGGAGAAGATTGAAAAAGCGGTTCAAGAAACAGAGACGATTATTGTCATGGAGTAGTCGTGACGCTTGTAATATAGGAGTATTCGGCAACATAATATGTATGGAGACCGTATTGCTTCCTTTTAATATGTAGGGTGGCGAGAGAGGTGATTTATTCCTGCTGAAACATGGAGGACGTTGCCGATGATGAATACTGGGAATATTGATTGGAAAAAGCTGCTGTATGTTACAGCTGTAGTGTCATTAGCATTGGCAGCAGCTTTGCTCATACTTGCAGCAATATTTACAGGCAATACGATAAGAAAAGGCATTACGATTGAGCAAACAGATGTTTCATGGTTGTCTGCAGAAGAGGCAAAGTCAATCGTGTCAGAAAATATGCAAAGAAAATATCACACCGAAAGTCTCATACTCACATATGATAATCGGCATTGGGAAATGAAGCTTTCTGATATAGAATTCAGGTTTCTGACAGATGAAGAAGTGGACAAAGCTTTTTTAATAGGAAGGACAGGCAATTTATTCAGGCGGGTTTATGATGCCATACGGCTTTCCATAAACGGTGTGCAACTCGAAGTAGGCGTAAGCTTTAAGAAGGTTAAGCTTCAGCATATTCTGGAGAAAATAAAAAAAGAATGTGATACTGTTGAAAAAAGTGCTGAAATCACCTATAAGGACGGGGTTGTAAAGTTTACTAGTGACACGGTCGGAAAAAGACTAGATATTGACAGAAATACAGATTTAGTAGAGAATCATTTAAGAAAGAAAAGTTTTGGAAGCATTGAGCTGCAGATTGATGAAATAGTGCCGCACATCATGTATGATGAGATAAAAGAGATTCAATCTGTGATATCCCAGTATTCGACGCGATTCAGTACCAGTGACAGCAATCGCAGTGATAATATAAAACTGGCCTGCAGCAGGATTGACAATAGAATAGTACTTCCCGGAGAGGAATTTTCCATGAACGAAGCCCTGGGTCCCAGGACACTGGATAATGGCTATAAGGAGGCTCCTATCATACTCAAAAGCGAGCTGATTCCGGGTACAGGCGGAGGCGTATGCCAGGTTTCATCCACCTTATATAATTCGGTATTGTTGGCAGGACTTGAGATAACGGAAAGAGTTCATCATTCCATACCGCTGTCCTATATCAGCCCGGGCAGAGATGCTACCATTGCTGAGAATCTGATTGATTTCAGATTTATCAACAGTTCGGATTATCCTATTTGTCTGCAGGCAGATGTGAAAGGGAACAAGGTAAATATAAGTATTCTCGGCAAAAAGAAAGAGGATGGCAATGTTATTAAGATAAAGACAAAAATTATTAAAGAGTATCCTCCTGAACCAAATGAAATCGTTTTGGACGATTCACTTCAGTACGGTCAGCAGATTGTAGAAAGAAAGGCAATAAAAGGGGTGCGGGTGGTTCTTTACAGAGAATACTATAATAAAGACGGCGAATTACTATGGAGCGAAAAGCTGACGGAGGACTATTACAAACCGGTTAAAGGAAAAGTTAGGGTCAGCAGATACTTATATGATATATACCATACAGCTGAAAATAATAGTTAAAGTGCCTTTGGAAGAATTGGATAGAGATAAATCTGACAGGACTAATTGGAGGTCGCAATGAATGAGAATTTATACAACAAAGAAATCATTTGTCCGGTATGCCAGAAAAAGTTTAAGGTGACGAAGGTCAAGATGAGGGCCTGTATGGTGGACAAGCGTGATTCTGATTTTTGTGTCCACTACAAGGATATCAACCCGATGTTTTATGATGCTTGGGTTTGTGAAAACTGCGGTTATGCGGCACAGGCGGATAAATTTGAAGATATTTCTCCAAAAGATGCGAATAAACTACTGGCGAAAATCGGCTCGCGGTGGACCAAAAGAAGCTTCAGCGGTGAACGTGATATTGAAGCTGCACTGGAAGCATTTAAGCTGATTCTGATTAGTCATCAGGTCATAGCGTCAAAGGCCAGTGAAATGGCAAAGGTTTGTATGCGCATTGCATGGTTGTACCGGTTTAAGGAAGATGAAAAGGAACTGGATTTCTTAAGGTTTGCTGCCCAATATTATACACAAACCTATGAAAAAGAACGCTTTCCAGCGGACAAGCTGGATGAGAGTACATGTGCCTACATAATCGGAGAGCTCAATCGCAGGATCGGCAATTATGAAGAGGCGGTAAAATGGTTCAGCAGACTGATTGGTTCGCCGGATGCAAGACGCAATCCTACGCTGATAGAAGCTGCAAGAGACCAGTATCAGCTGGCAAAAGAACATCTTAATGAATGATTTGGCGGCATTGGAGGAAGTAATGGAAACTGGCAAAATTCCCAATAACATTTTGAAAAATATCATTCTTAATAAGGTTCAGAAAAACAGAAGCGAGGTCATCCTTCGTCCTGGCATCGGCGAGGACTGCTCGGCGGTCGAATTTGGAGAATACGCCTGCGTGCTTTCCAGTGACCCCATTACCGGAACTGCAATGGAAATCGGACGTCTGGCTGTTCATATCAGCTGCAACGATATCGCATCCTGTGGTGTAGAACCGCTTGGGTTGCTGGTTACAATTCTTTGCCCTCCCGGTTCGACAGAACAGGAGCTGGAGCAGATTATGAATCAGCTTTCCGCCGCAGCTGCGGCGATTCATGTAGATATTTTGGGCGGGCATACGGAAATTACTTCCGCGGTAACACGGTTTGTAATATCCTGTACAGCTGTAGGACGCTGCTTGAAGGATAAGCTGATCACGACATCAGGTGCTCAAAAAGGGGACAGCCTGGTGCTTACAAAGCACGCGGGACTTGAGGGGACCTCAATTATTGCTCATGAAAGGGAACAGGAGCTTAGAAAGGTTCTGGATGGTAAGATCGTAGATGACGCGAAGGAATATATGGAACATCTCAGCGTTGTTAATGAGGGTCTTGCAGCTGCCCAATTTGGTGTAAATGCCATGCACGATGTGACCGAAGGCGGTATTCTGGGAGCTGTGTGGGAGATGTGTGAGGCCTCAGGTCATGGTGTGGAAATTGATTTGGATCGTATACCTGTTTCCATTCCAACAAAGAAGATATGTGAATATTATAAAATAGACCCTTTCAAACTGATATCGAGCGGATGTATGCTGATATCAACAGCCGATGGAGATGGGCTGGCAGCACATCTGAAAGAGGTTGGTATTGCGGCAGCTGTGATTGGCAGGCTTAATGGTACGGATCAGAGAGTCATGGTACATGCAGGCAAAGTTGAACCAATTCCGCAACCGGCAGCAGATGAGCTGTATAAAGTATTGTAGCAATTTGTAGTAGATATTAGCAAAGGAAGCAGAATTTTATTGCTTTGTCATTATTGATATATTATAATGTAGTAGATTTTTTAGTAAAATTATGATAAATGCTTGTGCATAGGCACATGAACATAGGGATAAAAAGTGGAGGTAGGAAAATGTACCAGTTAGAACAGATAAAAAAGATAGATCCCGTAGTTGCGGACGCCATTGAACTTGAGGTGGAAAGACAGAGAAACAAGATTGAACTGATTGCATCAGAGAATTTTGTCAGTGAAGCAGTAATGCAGGCACTTGGGACGCCTCTTACAAACAAATATGCCGAGGGTTATCCCGGCAAACGTTATTATGGTGGCTGCGAACATGTGGATGTCATTGAACAGCTGGCCATCGACAGAGCAAAGGAAATATTCGGAGCAGAACATGCAAATGTACAGCCACATTCCGGCGCTCAAGCCAATTCAGCAGTTTATTTTGCAGTGCTGGATCCGGGTGATACGATTCTCGGAATGGATCTGGCACATGGTGGTCATCTCAGCCATGGAATGAAAAAGAATATCTCCGGTAAGTACTATAAAGCAGAATCTTATGGCGTTAAAGAAGATACGGCCTATATTGATTACGACGGATTACTTAAAAAGGCCAGGGAAGTTAAGCCAAAAATCATCGTTGCGGGAGCGAGTGCATATCCAAGAATCATTGATTTTAAAGCTTTCAGCGAGGTTGCAAAAGAAGTCGGGGCTTATTTCATGGTGGACATGGCACATATCGCAGGACTTATAGCTGCAGGCCTGCATCCTAGCCCCATACCCTATGCGGATTTCGTTACCACTACTACGCACAAAACACTCAGAGGCCCAAGAGGCGGCATGATTTTATGCAAGGAGGAATATGCCAAGAAAATTGATTCGGCTATATTCCCCGGGACGCAGGGAGGACCGCTGATGCATGTGATCGCTGCCAAGGCAGTAAGCTTTAAAGAGGTGTTGGAGCCCGGATTTAAACAATATCAGCAGCAAATTATTAACAACGCCAAGGCACTTTCCGGAGCATTGTTAGCAGAGGGTTTTCATCTGGTTTCCGGAGGTACGGATAATCATCTGATGCTAGTGGACCTCAGTAGTTTTAATGTAACCGGAAAGCAGGTCCAGCATCAGCTTGATGAAGTTGGAATTACCGTGAACAAGAATGCAATTCCGTTTGATAAAATGAGCCCGTCCGTCACAAGCGGTATCCGGATCGGTACACCGGCAGTTACCAGCAGAGGCATGCTGGAAGAGGATATGACAGAAATCGCAAAGCTGATCAAACTGACGGTCACTGACTTTGAAGGCTCTGCAAATGGCATTAGACAGCGTGTTGAAACGCTTTGTAAAAAGTATCCGTTATATGAACATCGCTGAATTCTGCACAGCCAATCGAAAGGTTTTGATTAGCCGCTAAGCCAATCGATAAGGCTTGGATTAGCCGCCGCTGGCGAGCAGGGACTATTAGCTGTTTCAAACAATCATGGGAGTCGTCTTCGGCTCTCATTTTGTTTTTAAACGTACTGGAATTATGGTATAATAGGAGAGGTGACACTCCTGCAAATACCATAGCCAAGGAATGTCACCTTTTGATGGAGAGCAGAGAGGTGACACTCCTGCAAATACCATAACCGAGGAATGTCACCTTTTGATGGTTGAGGATATTATTACCTCCGGCGGAATGAATGGCCGTGCGAAATGGATAAGACTGCAGAAAGGTTGAGACAAATGATGCCTGACAAAAGAGAACCTCTGGCCTATCGGATGAGCCCAAGAACAATTGAAGAATATGTTGGCCAGGAGCACATAACAGGCAAGGGCAAAATGCTGTATAGAATGATTAAGGCCGACAGGATTTCATCCATCATACTATATGGTCCGCCCGGTACCGGCAAAACCTCACTTGCGAGGATTATTGCTGCTTCAACGAAATCGAGCTTTGAAAAGCTGAATGCAGTAACAGCCGGAGTAGCGGATATCAAAAGAATTGTGTCGGATACACAGAATCCCATGCTCAACCCCAGTGGGAAAACCGTTCTGTTTGTTGATGAAATACACCGTTTCAATAAGGCTCAGCAGGATGCACTGCTTCCCTTTGTCGAAAACGGAACGATTGTTTTGATTGGCGCAACAACGGAAAACCCTTATTTTGAAGTAAATAAAGCGCTGATATCCCGTTCATCAGTATTTATGCTAAAACCATTGACAGGTACCGACATAGAAGCGATTGTCAGAACAGCGATTCAGGATCGTGAAAGAGGCCTTGGTGAATATGACCTGCTGGTTGACGAGGATGCAATAAAGTATTTGGCTGAAATTTCTAACGGAGATGCCAGAATTGCCCTCAATGCCATTGAGCTTGCCGCAGTGACTTCAGAGCTCGGCAAGGATGGACTGATACATATCACGATCGAAACGATTGAGGAATGTGTTCAAAGAAAATCAATCACATTTGATAAATCAGGCGAGGCTCATTATGACAATATCAGCGCCTTTATTAAATCTATGAGAGGCAGTAATCCTGACGCAGCGTTGTTTTATCTGGCCAGAGCCTTATATGCCGGAGAAGATCCGGAGTTCCTGGCCAGGCGTATCATTATCTGTGCTTCAGAGGATGTGGGAATGGCAAACCCTACGGCACTCCAGGTTGCCGTTGCGGCAGCAGAGGGAATACACATGATCGGAATGCCTGAGGGGAGGCTTTTGTTGGCCCATGCGGCTGTTATGGTAGCTACCAGTCCTAAATCCAACTCCTGTTACAAAGGACTGGGTAAGGCAATTCATGATGTCGAGACCAAGCGGACCGGCGAGGTGCCAATGCATCTGCGAAATGCTCCGGTTAAGGGAATGGGAGATCAGGGGTATGGAATAGGATACAAATATGCCCACGATTACCCAGGTAATATTGTCAGGCAAGAATACTTTCCGGATGAGATGCTGGGTACCATATATTATGAGCCCACAAATAACGGGTATGAGTCAAGGATAAAGGGATGGCTTGAAAAATTCAGAGAAGGCGGACAGGAGGAATAGAATGAAAAAGAGAATCGTTGCATGGGTGCTTCTGGCTGGATTCATTTTGCTGCTGCTGAATATTTTGGTATTTCGGTTCTATTGGCAGCTGAGTGCGGTAGCCTATTTTATCATTATGTTTGCATTTTTGTTAACCAATGGCAGGTTGATCAACGTACAGAATTCGCAGGAGTATGAAGAAGACACTACCGATAGCGAAAAAGAGGATACAAGCCATGCTGAAAATGATTCAGACAGCATGGATGATCGATAGAAAAGATAGACGACAGAAAAAGAACCAGCATCACCGATAGAACCAGCATCACCGATAGAACCAGGGCAAGAATTTACGGGATACTGGCCATGAGGATGTTTTCAATAAGAATAGGAGGTATTGAGGGTATGCAGTTTAAATATGGGTATGGTAAGGAATATAGAGAGTTTTACATAGCGGATGAAAACATTATTGCCGAGCTTGGTCAGAATACTGTTGAGACAAAGCTTACCGGTGTAGACGAGGTAAAACGTGCACTGGAAAATCCCATTGGAACCGGAAAGCTTTCTTCCATTGTCAAACCGGGAGAAAAAATAGTTATTATAACCAGTGATGTGACCCGTCCAATGCCCAGCAAGCTGGTACTGCCGCCGTTGGTTGATGAACTGCTTCGGGGTGGTGCGAGTTATGAGGATATAACCGTTGTGTTTGCCCTGGGAAGCCACAGGAAGCATTCTGAAGAAGAAAAGAGATACCTGGTAGGTGATGAAATTTATAATAAAATGAAGTGTGTCGACAGCGATGTGACACAGTGCAGAATGCTTGGAACCACCTCCAGAGGTACTCCGGTAGAAATATTCGATGAGGTGGCCAACGCTGACAGGAGAATATGTCTTGGCAATATAGAATTCCACTATTTTGCAGGATATAGCGGAGGTGCTAAGGCAATCATGCCCGGCGTTTCAACCAGAGCAGCTATCCAGGCGAATCACAGTGCCATGGTTCAGGAGGCGGCAAGGGCAGGAGCCATTGACGATAACCCTGTACGACAGGACATCGAAGAAGTAGTTAAATTTGCTCCCATCGACTTCATCTTGAACGTGGTGCTTGATGAAAATAAGCAAATCATAAAAGCTGTGGCTGGACATCACGTAGAGGCTCATCGGGAAGGATGCCGCTTTCTGGACAGCCTTTACAAGGTGGAGATACCACGAAAAGCCGATATTGTTGTCACAACACAGGGCGGCTATCCGAAGGATATCAATCTGTACCAAGCCCAAAAGGCATTAGATAACGCAAAGCATGCCGTACGGGACGGCGGGATCATCATATTGTTGGCAGCCTGCACGGAAGGCTATGGCGAAGGAGTTTTTGAAAAATGGATTAGGAACTCCACCTCGCCGGATGACTTGATCACAAAAATCCGGAGTAATTTTGAACTGGGCGGACACAAAGCAGCAGCTATTGCATTGGTAGAAAAGAAGGCACGGATTTTTATTGTTTCCGATATGCCGGATGAAATGGCTGTGAAGCTATACATGGAGCCTTTTGGCAGCATGAATGAAGCATTGGACAGAGCCTTTTCCTTACTTGGAAAGGATGCAAGTGTGCTGCTAATGCCTCATGGCGGCTCTACACTGCCCGTCGTTAAAAGCAAATAAAGTGTTCGAGGGACGGTTTTTACGGGTTGAAGCTAACCGTCCCCGCCGGCCGAGTGCAAAAATTATTTATAGACTCCGAAATCGTGGGCAGCCTGGTACATGGCAATGACATTCTCTACAGGAGAATTGTCCTGAATATAATGTGTCGGGGCAAAATGATAGCCATAGCCCTGCATCATGATCTCCAGTGTATTTCTGCAATATTCCCGGGTCTGTTCTGCAGTGCCATAAGCCAGCGGACCGGCAGTTGAAATACAGCCTCTGAAGCAGAGCCGTCCGCCGAAATGCTCCTTCAAATATTGGGGAGACATGTTCAAAGCTTCAGGCTGGAGAGTATCCACGCCTTTTATTCCGATTTCAATCATATCCTCATATGCCCAGCTTGAGCTTCCGCAGGTGTGAATGATGGCGGGAATATCATAGGCTTTCGCAAGGTCAGCAAACATCTTATGTAATGGTTTGAGTGTACGGCGGTACATTTCAAGACTGATCATGGGAGCCCTCTGGGTGCCCAGATCCTCACCGAGCCACATGAAATCAACCATTCCTCGGCACTTATCCAGTGTACGTTCCATGATACGCAGATACATTTCTGCACGGCGTTTAAAAAAATCAAGAGCGGCCTCATTTTCCAGCGCTAAATGCACCAATACTTCTTCCATTCCCATAATACGCCCATTGGAATTGATCACATCAGGAACACCTTCATGACCAACATACACTGCGTATTTTCCGTTAAGAGACTGAAGATAATCATAAGTAGACTGTATATCAAAATCATCCGGATCCGGAATAGGAAAAGCTGCTATTTCTTCATCTGATGCACCTTGAAGCGGAAAATCGCAAAAATCCCAATAGCCACCTGTCTGATGTTCCACCCATCGCATGCGGCACCCTTCGATGGGGTCGGTTCTACGGCCGGGAAGCTGCTGGAATATCTCCGGACCTTTGTAAGAAGGCATAACTCCCCTGTAATCAACACCCAACATATCGAGCATATCATCATAATCCTTAGCGTGGAGTTCTTTGATTAACGCCTGATTAATATTGGCATTTCCGTTATAGCCGATGGTAACGCGGTCTGTTTTTTCAAGATAAAAGGTTTTCAAAACTCTTTCCTTCGCTGTCATAGCTTCCTTACATTTATTAATCCCAGCCATATCGTATCCTCCATCCGGATTTTTAAATAAACTGCTATGCTTGATTATAATGTGCCGCTCTGATACAATCTATTGAGAAAATCAACTTATTTTAGCACAAAATAAACTTATGGATAAAACAATGAACGGTTTTAATTTAGACAATATCAATCCTGAACTAGATTTTATAAACTATCTGCAATGTCAGAAGGGTTTCAAAACAAATGAGAGGGTTTTTGAAACTCCATATTTTTTGTACGTTCACAAGGGAAAGGGAATTTATGTAATAGGGGAAACAAGCTACCAATGTAAAGCGGGGGATTTGTTTTTTTGCCCTGGCGGCGTATCCAACACCATTATTGCTGATGATACGGAACCTTATCTGCTTACAGGTGTTGATTTTTCATTTGGAAAGCCCGCAGATGGAAATCCACCGGTTGGAAGGAATGGCGGAAGAGAAGATGGAAAGGTTGAGGATCTGCTTTCCGGAGCATTCAAGGAATATATCAACCTGAACAATCACCCCCAATTTCTGTGGATTACTATGGAACTGATTCAAAGATACGCAGTTGGGGATGTGCTTTATAATGAGTATGTGAAAAGCTTATTCAAAACGTGGCTTTTGTTGGTATACAATCTGAGCCATGTGACTGTGAACAGCTCTTTGGCCGAAACAGTCGCAGCCTATCTGGCAGCCAACAGCAATCGCAATCTTTCTCTGGACGAGATCTCATCAGAGTTCAAATACCACCCGAATTACATCAACCGGATATTCAGAAACAGGTTTGGTACAGCAATAAAAAGGTACCACAATGATCTGAGAATCAAGAGGGCTATGGAGCTGCTGGTCTATTCACATTATAGCATAGGCGAAATATCGGCTCTTTGCGGGTTTGAGGATTTCAACTATTTCTCGAGACTGTTCAAACAAAAGACTTCGATGACAGCGACTCAGTATCGAAAAAGAATGTTAATGTAAGGTGTCTATCCCTTCAAGGATAAATATTTGTCTTTGCAAATATTTATATGTCAAGCGTTTTTGATTTTGTCTTGTAATTTGGACATCATTAGCTGGTAAATACCTTTTAAAAGGTAAGCCCTTTTCATCCTCAAGCCGAGGTAAAAGGGCTTCTTTTTAAGCTGTAAGAGCATGCTTTTGCCTGCCTCAGCCTGTTCATTTAGTTAAACCACTTTTGGAGTTTAGATACTGCCGTTCAAGAATATCCACCGACTGCTTTGTAGGTTCCAGATTACGTTCATAAATGTCTGAATATATGCGCGGGACTTTCATGAGCCTAAAATTCATGTCATTAATATCAAAACGCTTAAGGTCTAAATCATTTAAACCCAACCATTCCCGGTATGTATTGTATTCTTCGCCCTTTTTCTTCTGATAGGCCTTGGCCAGATTTTCAAGTCCCCCGACACCACCACAGTCCTCAATGATGCCGTACCCTTCTCCCTCAAGTGCGCGTGGAAGAAGCCTCCCCGGCAGGTCATCATCCTTGAATATGCGTTCAAGGGTGACATCTACAGTCCAGTTGTCGCCGAAATCATAGAAAAATACCAACTTGGAACGTGGCTCCGCTATGATATGCTTTAATTTATGCTCAGTAATGTCATAAACTTTCTCATCATCATCTCGGTAGAGGTATGTATCATCCGTAATGATTTCAAATACCCTGTTCTCTTCAATGTCGTTAAGCGGGTCATCTGCATATAACCGGTTGTATTCTTTATCGCCCAGCCTTTTACGAATAGCTGTAGTTAGGTTCTCTTTGAAAGGCTCTTCGATGCGAAATAGGTGGCTTGCCTGCATTTCAAACAATGTCATCAGAATGTAGCTCAAACGAGCCATAGTAACATTATTGGCGACTTGAAACCTACGCCACATCTTAGGCTGGTAATCCCTCAATTGCGCATAAAACTCATAGATTGGATTTGATGCCATGGCAAAACCCCCTTCCCATTGATTCATATTATACACTAAATCACAGTAATGGCGAAGGGTATGCTTTGGCCTTCTTAGGTTCCGGTTATCCGATCCGCACGGTGGCTCTGCTTTTGCCTGAACTGGTCGAATAAGCTTTTCCTCCATGGATGGCTCATGGGAGGAATGTACTTTGCGATTGGTTTTGCCTGCGATTTCGTGAAATCAAAATTCCGGGACGTACGCTCATATTCAGGAATTTCTTCCATAGCATAGACCCGCTCTTCCACACTAAAGTACAGGTTCTTGTCAAAAGTATGTATAACAAGCCCCTCCGTGCCCTTGTGAAAGTAAACGGGGAGACCGGTTTGGTTGATAGTGCGGTAATACTTGTTAGAAAATCTGATAGAATGGCCGCTGTCCACAGTACGCCTGGTCAGTATAGCCAGAGTGAGGTTTGCTTTCTCCTGTGTGGGCTTGTTTTCAAATACGGATTGTATGCGGCTATGATCAATCGCAAACCGCTTGTTGAACCGGGGAAGGTACTCTCTAAGGTATTTGTTTGCCTGCTCTATAGTGGCCACACCCGCAAGCCTTAACAGAATCGGAAGGCGAGACTGCAATGTCCAAAACATGCGCTCCACACGCCCCTTTGCCTGCGATACGCTAGTGGTCTTAATCTCGACGCCGAGTGTCTTACAGGCGTATGCGAATTGTGTGTAAGTGTCGTTTTCATCTAGCCCGCCGCCTTTTTTCTTGAATTCAAATATTGTCCTCCTGTCCGTATAGAACATGAGCGGTATGCCATAGTTCATCAGTATCTGCCAGAACACATTGTAATAGCCATTAAGGGTTTCTGCCTTATCAAACCAGGCACCGGTAACCATCCCCGTTGCGTCGTCTACCGCTATATGTAGCGAAGTTTGTACACCTCCAAACCATGGATATATGCATGCGTCCATCTGCTGCATTTCTCCGAAGTATGCACAACGGGGACGCCTGCCATGAGCATCTTCCATATCGACAATCAGTGCCTGCAGCCTGTTTTCTTCCCGGGAACTGACCGCCGCCTTTTTCATTTCTTCCAGAAGCTTTCGGACATCTTTCTTTGTCTGCTTGGTTGCACGGGGAGATAGAAGATGTTGTGCCATAAGGACTTTTCTGACGACAGCCTCAGAAACTTTTATGCTTTCAAATTCCTGGAGCAGCTCCGTAAAGTGCTGGTAAGTTGCATCGTAGTACTTAGTCCTGTAAAGATCAACAATTGATTCCTTAACCTCGGCAGTAAATGCATGCGCAGGTTTGCGTCCGCTATTGCCATGCAGAAAAAATTCTTTGCCATAAGTTTTGTAGCCCCTGATATACCGGTCAATACTGCGCCTTGTACAACAAAGCTTGTTTGCTGCTCTGTTTTTGTTTCCATTCTGTTCGACTAGTTCCTTTATGACCTCATATTTCTTTTCCCCATCCATTGTCAATACAATCCTCCGCATCATTTCACCCCATAAACTTTTTATGAAGCAAATTATACACTGCCTCCAAGACAAAATCACTAACGGCTTATTAAGACAATATCAAAAACGGGGCACA
>JAEZLF010000052.1 GCA_023435925.1 Bacillota bacterium | reverse complement strand
TCGAGCATTTCGGGTATTCAGATGCACTGTACAAGGAAATAAAGGGAATAAAAATCGGTATGGCAGGCTTCAATCAGCTTGGGAATTACGAACAGGGTCTCGATATGACCGAGTTCAAAAAGGAAGTAGAAGACATGACAAAGAAGCTGAGGGAAGAATGTGACCTTGTTATTGCCAACTTCCACTGGGGCAAGGAATACAAATACAAGCAGGAGGCTCTACAAGAGGAACTGGCCTATCTGGCCATCGATTCGGGAGCGGATCTGGTTATCGGGCACCATCCCCATGTGTTACAGCCCATAGCGGAATACAAGGGCAAATATATTACCTACAGTTTGGGAAATTTCTGTTTTGGCGGCGTCAAAACACCAGAGGATTATGATACGGCGATATTCCAGCAGTCCTTTGTTTTTGATTCCAATAAGGTACTGCAGCCGATTGAAGCGCCTACAGTGATTCCATGCTCTGTTTCTTCCCGAAACGATCTGAACGTCTACAATCCTGCCATTGCGGTAGAGCCCCAGTATAGCCGAGTGCTGAAAAAGCTGAATTTTACACCGGTGCTCAGTGAAGAGGAAAAAGCAGCCAAAGCGGCTAAAACGGATATGGTCAGATTGGATGCCGTAGTAAAGGATATCGAGATCGACCTTAAGTATGCGACCACGGACAATATCGTGGGAGAAAAGGTTTATGAAAGCGACATAGCCTATGCCAGAAAAGGCACGGCCGACAAGCTGAACAAAGCTAATCAGCTGCTGCTGAAACAGGGTTACAGGATTAAGGTGTGGGATGCGTACCGGCAGCAGAAGTATCAGCAGTTTTTATATGATAATGCGCCTGTCAAGGCGGTTTTCATGGACCCCAAAAAAGCACCGTCAGTCCATACAAGGGGAGCCGCCATCGACTGTACACTTGTTACTCTGGACGGGGAAGAGGTTGACATGCCCAGCGGCTTTGATGACGGGACGGCCCTGGCGTCACGCGAATATGCTAAATGTACCGAAGAGCAGAAGCAGAATGCGCTGATACTTGAAAATGCTATGAAAAGTGCGGGATTCATACCGCTGAAGACAGAATGGTGGCATTTTGATGATACGGAATACAAAAGCTACAAAGCATTGCCGTCATACGAAGGGTAATATTACATAGGGAACGAGAGGGTAAGGATGGAAAGATACGCTTTGGAAGAATACATGCAGCAGCTTCAGGAGAAGCATCTGCTGCTGCAGCATAATTGTACCCGGGAAACCGGTATCAAAATCGTACGGAATGTAGCGTATGATTCAAATAAAACAACACAGGGCACTCTGTTCATATGTAAAGGTGCCGGCTTCAAGGAGATCTATCTTGATGCGGCAGAAAAAAAAGGAGCCATTGCGTATATCAGTGAAACAGATTACAAAAAGAACATTCCCTGCCTTCTTGTTCAGGATGTAAAAAAGGCGCTGTCACTGGCAGCTGCCATGTATTATAATAATCCCGCCCATAAGCTCAAGCTTGCAGGGATCACCGGCACCAAGGGAAAGTCAACAACTGCCTACTATATCAAGCATATACTGGATGAATATCTGAGGGATGAAAGCATGAAGGAGGCTGGACGGGAGGCTGAGCTTGAGGCCGGTATTATCTCGTCTATTGACACCTATGACGGCATAATTCGCGAAGAATCCCACCTGACCACACCGGAATCCCTGGAGCTTCAAATGCATTTCAGCAATGCGGTGGAAAGCGGATTACAGTACATGGTCATGGAGGCATCCAGTCAGGCGTTGAAATACGGCAGACTTCATGGCATTGAGTTCGATGTGGGTGTATTCCTCAACATTTCAGAGGATCACATCAGCCCCATTGAGCATAGCGATATGGAGGATTACCTGTCATCCAAGCTGACCATCTTCAGCCACTGCAGGACAGCCTGTGTCAATCTGGATTCCGACCGGATGCCAGAGATCCTTGAAGCGGCAAAGGATGCAAAAAGGCTTCTGACCTTTGGTACCACCGAAGCTGCCGACATTTATGGCTACAATATACGGAAAAATGGCTTTGATACGGTATTCAATGTAAGGTGTGACCGGTTTGATAGAGAATTCATTCTCACAATGCCGGGGTTGTTTAATGTTGAAAACGCATTGGCTGCCATTGCTGTGGCCTACACATTCAGAATACCGGAGCAGTACATTTATACCGGTCTCAGAAAGGCCAGATCCAGCGGAAGAATGGAGATATACGCCAACGAAAGCAAGGATCGCATCGTCATTGTGGACTACGCTCACAATAAGCTGAGCTTCAGCAAGCTCTATGAAGCGGTAAAGGCCGAATTCCCCGGCAAAAAAATCGTTACTATATTCGGCTGCCCCGGAGGCAAAGCATTTCTGAGAAGAAAAGATCTGGGGCTGTTGGCCGGACTTCATTCGGACAAGGTGTTTCTTACGGCGGAGGATCCCGGCATGGAACATGTCAGGGCTATCAGTGAAGACATTGCGCAGTATGTAAGGCAGAACAATGACAATGTTGAGCTGATCGATGATAGAGGAGAAGCAATCGGAAAAGCAATACTGACATCCGAACCCGATACGGTCATTTTAATAACGGGCAAGGGCAATGAAACCCGCCAGAAAATCGGCAAGGAGTACATTCCGGTGCCATCCGATGTGGAGTATACGAAAATGTATCTGGATGAACTAAGGAAGACTTTTTAATTTTACTGAGATACATATATTTGCATGCCTGAATCGGACTGTTGGAGATTCTCCAATAGTCTTTTTTCTTGTTTATTCTTCAACACACAATTCCTTTTATTAGCTAAAATATTGAAATTAATGCAGGGAATTTACACACACGCACATACGATTTTAGATGTTCACAATTTTTACAGTTTCATATTTTTTAATGTATTATAAAATTTCATTTTAAATTTGTATACTTCTTCCATTTCGGATTTATCAGTTCCAGCACCTATAACATTAAATATTATATAAAAATATTTATACTTGAAAATAGTGGTATCGGCAGAACTGTTTGAAATACTGGCAATGTAACCCCCGTTATTAAGTGTATCATCAAAAATTAAACTAACGTGCATATCTGTTTTTTCACTAACTTTATACGTTCCCTCAATTCCATATACAGTTGACTGCACCTTACCATCAGAATTTTTATATGACCCCTCATAATCTTCAATATTTTCTAATGCTTCTTCTACAAATACGATTTTCTTAAATTTGTTTGTTAGTAAATTTGTATCTGTTTCATTGTTAAGTGTATTAAAAACAGTATCCAGTATAGTGATTTTTTCGGTCATATCTTCTGAATTCTTGTGTGCCCCAGTATTATTTGCTTCATTATCTTTTTCTCTCGCAGTACACCCTATACGAATAATTAGTAAACATGCGCTTAAAAAATATACTATTAATTTTTGTAAAGTTCTCATATTTATATCTTTTCTAAAAGTTGGTTTCCAATAATAATAACCATCATAAAGAGCATATGGGGACAAATTTTAAGAATTTTTATTTTTTCTGCTACTTTCTTGTGTAAGTCAAGTATGAAGCTAAAGAACCTGTTGGATATTCTCCAATAGTCTTTTTCTTATTTATTCTTCAACACACAATTCCCTTTATTATCAAATATATAAAAATTAATGCAGGGAATTTACACACAAGCGCAGAATTATACAATATAATACATTTTGTACAGAACAAAGAAATTGGAGCGAGGTTATGTTTTTGATACTCATACAACAAGATGAGAATACCCGGTTGAAAGCTGAACGGTTATATGAGAAATATAGGTGCCTAATGTTCAGCGAAGCGTATAAAATCCTGCAAGACAAGCAGCATGCCGAAGATGCTGTCCAGCAGTCATTCATAAAAATAATTAAGAATATGCATAAAATTGATGAAAATAACTGTCCCCGAACACGAAATTTCATGGTTATTATATGTGTGAATGTTGCAAAGAGCATATATAACAAAAGCTTGTATTTGAACAAACACGATTATACGGTTGAAAATATGGATGCCGATATTGCCGATACTGGAAATGATCCGCTGGATATTCTTGTAGATAAGGACAGCGTTAAGCAGGTTACCAAGGCAATTGAAGCATTAAGCCCAATATATAGAGATATCCTGTTGTTAAAAAGGGCTTATGGATACAGCCAAAAAGAAATAGCAGAACTGATGGAATTGCCGGAGGAGACTGTTAAAAAAAGACTGGCAAGAGCAAGAAAAATGCTATCACAGGTATTGGAGAGGGAGAGCATAAAATGAGCGGTAATAAGGCAATGGATAAAATACTGGATGAAATAATCGATGAAGCTGCTTCAATAGCCGCCGAAAATATGGGGAGGAATATACCTGAACCGGATTCCGTAGAGTTTTCAAGAGAGCATGAAGCTGCAATGAGGAAAATCTTCAGGAAAGAGCGTAAGAAATCGTTTTTCAAGAAAGTATCGAAGTATTCAAAACGTGCCGCTGTAGTTTTTCTTGCGGTAATTATAATGTCTGGTATTGCAGTGTATAGCGTAGAGGCTTGGCGGATCAGGGTTTTAAATTTTGTCATAGAAATGAGGCAAACCCATTCGGAAATCAGCTTCGAAGAGAACGACATAAAAGGCGATTCCTATTCATCCGATGAAATCACCCTTACCTACATACCTGACGGCTTTACGCTTGAGAAAAGAGATATCAAAGAGAATATGCTCAGTCTGGTTTTTAAAGGGGAGGAGTATTATTTTATTTTCTCGATGAGTGATACTACCAGTACAATAGGAATAGACACGGAAAATGCTTCTGTAAAGAAAATAAAAATAAATGGACAGGACGCATTTTATAGTTCGAATAGCAATATAAGTTTCTTGGTGTGGCATGATGAAAGTTGTTCATATACATTAAGTGGAACACTGGGAGAGCGGGAAATGGTAAAAGTAGCAGAGAGTATAAAGAAATAAAAAATATTTTATTAAGTTGTCCCCTTTTCCTCTTTTAGATGGTTATTATTAGTGAAAACCAATTTAAGGAGGATTTTCATGAAGATAAAATTTTTGAGTAGAGTTATTGCTTCAGTAGTTACTGTATTAATGTGTTTCAGCAGCATAAGCATTGCATCAGCTGCTGAACAAGAAATTCTTATTGATACAGATTTAACCAATGTTTTTGTTTCACCTAATTTTCTTGCAATTGCTAGGTTTGAAAGCAATCTTATTTTAGGCTCAGACGGCAAATTAACATGCGAGGGCAAAACCGAAGTCCAGTATGGATACATCGCTGGGCTTACTATTGAGCTGCAGCAATACAATGGGCAATGGTATACAATCAAAACATGGAATGCTTCGGACAGCACAGTTGTTTCTTTGAGTAAAGATTGGTATGCAGCAAGTGGATACCAATATAGGTTGAAGCTTACTCATACGGCTATGAACAGCAATTCGACTGTAATTGAGAGCAGCACCAGTTATAGTAAAACGGTTGCTTATAATTGAAAAAGTTTCGAAAGGAGGGGTGCCATTTATGATGTATATAAGAGCACCTAATAATTATAGTGGTTGTTAGAATACGTGGATACTCATAATCTGTCTGGCACAGAGCTATCAGTAAGCAGTAAAATCCATATACAAAGCTTAATTCTTTCAGGCAAGCCAATTGATATTTTGAATAAGGAATGGGGTGTTTTGTTATGAAAACAAGGAATATCTTAATCCTTTCGATCGTAGTTTTCATATTGCTCTCAACATCAATAGCATATGCCGTGACGGTGGGAAATCCATTAGAAGCGTTGAAAAGCAATTTTATTACGCTTACAGAAAAACTTGAGGACGACAATTTAAGCCGTGATGAGAAAATTGCAGTATACGAAGAAAGAAAGAAGGTATTGGAGCAATATAAAGAAGAAATTGATAAGAGTAAGTCGTCATTAGCTGATACTAGGAATTCTAAGCTTAAAGAAAAACGGGATAAAATCCTAAGCGACATCGTAGATACTCATAAGATAAATGATGAGGACTATTTAGTTCTTGAATTCAGCCAGCTAAACGACTTTTTGTCAGGGAAGATAGAGGGCTTTGAGGATAAAGACTTCCTCAAAGAGGCTGAGCCTATTATTAATGAATTTTATTTTTACGAGGATGTACAGAAGGGTAACAAGCGACCTTCTATTATGGTAAAAAAAGACGCTACTGAAATTCTGGTAGTATATAAAGATTATCAAGGTAACAATGTTGTCCAAAAAGCAGAAAATATCTCCGGCGTCTGGGAAAAATCAAAGAAGACCAAGCAAGGGAAAATCTTTGAATAACCAGGGAAGGAGTTGGATTATATGCGAAAAGTGGTAGTCTTTTTGTTGCTATTTTTATAACGGTTTCAATTACTTGCATAGCAGTATGGGCTGAAAGTCGATTAGTGAATTCAGGTTCATATTACCTGGAAGGTATTTCAAATGTATATTATCTTAGTAGCCCTGCTAAAAAAATTGTAGATATCTATACCACTTCATTCTACCCTAATAAATATACTTTGGTCAATTCAGAACAGTTATACCATGCAGGGGATATTTATAAGGATGGTTCATTTGAAATGAGAATAGCCTCAATTGATTGGGGTATAAACTCTCTTTCTGATACTGCAGAGATTGCTGTTTCCGATTTTGAAACTCAGATAGCAGTTGATACTTTCCATTACAGTAAATACGATGGGGTGGAGCTAAGTTTTTATACTTCCGAAGAACATCCTTGATATTTCTGTTTGACGGTACTTGTAATTAAATTTGCTAGCACTGTTAAACTATATTCTTGCATATTGAATTGACTTTTTGGGGGGATGTAAATGGAGAAAACTGCTTTCAACATAATTATGCTACTCATTATAAGTGTTTATTTTTCAGGATGCACTCATTCATTTGGCACTATTGACATAAATAAAACTGACAAATTACTGGAGGACGTTACTACCATTACAAGCGATAATTCTGCAGCAGAATCATTTCTGAAAGATTCGGAAGCAATCAGCTTAGGCACATTCAGCTTCGGAATTGTCAGTGAAAATAATGAAAAGCAGGTATACGAATATGACGGGAATGAGCTTCACATACCCTTTCAAGTGACAGGGCTGGACAAGGAGTTGAGCTCTGATTTTGGGCTGATGGTTTTTGTTGATGGAATTCTGCAACCTTATAAAACGTTGAAAATGAATGGTGAAGAGACGAAAGAACAATACATGCATCAATTTAATCTTAAAAATGAGGAAAAACATGAATTTGATATTGTTTTCACACCTGTTACAGGAGAAAAAGGAGAACGTGTTGGAGTCGTTTTTGCTACAATTTTAAAGCCGGACTTTATTCCACAGGACGAACAAAGAGTCAATTATGGAATTTATCATTCTCTTAGTGCAAACCTGGCTCAGGAAATACATTATCAATGCGAGCCGACAATTAAAAAGGAACTGCTGAAGAATTCGAACTACACAGTTGGGGATATTCCTCAGGAAGTGATAGCTAAGCTGGCAAATTTCAGGACAGATGACGATTATAATACATTGGATAGTAATTTTGTTACTGAACTGTCCTCACTGGATAAAGGTGCTGGAACTATTGAAATGATTCGAGCCAATAACGGTAAAGTGAAGCTGGAATTCCGTATATACGGCGGTCAGGAAGCAACGTACAGGACAACCTTTTTTATTGACCATAAGCCCGTCCGTGTGGAAGGCGCAGATTACCTTGAAACAAAAACGGCAAAGGGAAAGATGTGTTCTGCAGAATTGGAGCTGGATATAGGAAGCTTAAACAGGCTAAGTACACTATATGCAATAACCAATCCCGCTGGTAAAGATTATATGGCTGTCAGTATTTTTCCTATAAAGACCCGGTCAGCCCTGCTGATTAATGATATAGCGATAAATGAAGACAGTAGTCAGACCGGGGTTGACGACGATGAGAATATGACAGCTACGGACAGTACGGATAAAGTATCTGTCGCAGAGGAGCCCGATGACGACGTTCTATGGCGATATGCAAGCTATGATTATGAAAAAAACTGCTTAATTCTAAACGATCAAAAAACAAACACCGTGATTAAAGAAATACCTTTTGAAAAAAACAGCTATGCACAGGCGATATATCAATCGTATAAGGGGTATATTGTTCAAGTCAATTATTCGGATACGCCCGTCATAGTAGAAAAAGATGCATATGGGTCTTTCATAGATTTTCCGAAAGAATACTATCAATGCGTACTTCGTGTCTATGATGAGGACTTAAATCTGAAAAAAGAGATCAACGCCGGACCTGAATTACCCAAAGACCTATGGGGACCGATTTTTCATGCCACTGTTTCTCAAGACGGTGAGAAATTTGCATGGGCATTTAGTAAGAAGCTATATATTTGTGATGTGTCGTCGGGCAAGATTGAAAAGATATTAGATGAGAGTGATAATAAAGTGGGGTTTTCACGAGTGCGTTTTACCAAGGATAATAAAAGCATTGTTTTTACCGGAGGTAGTTTACAAGCAGGGGAAAACAATTGCGTTTTCGGACTGATTGGTCTGGAGGACAAAAAAGTGTCATTACACGTTGAGAAAAAGTACGATTCCCGTTCAATCAGCGTGACAGACCGATATGCATGTTTATGCGATAATGAGATGCCGTTTGGAGGAGCATCAAGCGGAAGAGTTCCGGTACTTGATTTGGAAACAAAAGAAGCATTCACTATTAAGGTAGGTAAGCCAGAAAGTGCTAATGCAATAATAAGCGAGGACGAGAAATATCTGTTAACGGTTCAAAAAATAGCCTCCGGCAGTTACCGTATCCGACAGTATAGATTGCCTACAGGAGAAATGGTGCACGAGACAATAATGAACCCGGATGCCGGAGATCTTTGGGATGTAAGCTTAGTATATACCGGTGAGGCATCCTTGTATCATTTGGCCGGTATTGCATCTGACGAGAAGGTTGTGTTCTATCCCTTTGTATGTGAGGACAAGTAAAATGGAGTTGAAATTTGAACATATTACGAAATTCTATGGGAAATTATGCGTTCTGGATGACTTCGACACCACTCTGACAGAAGGCGTATACGGACTTTTAGGTCCGAATGGCTCCGGTAAAACAACGCTGATTAAAGTCATGATCGGAATACTTGACGCAAATCATGGTAAGGTGCTGCTGGATGGTATCGACGTTAGAAAGATGGGTACCGGATATCTCGAAAGAATTGGATATTTGCCGCAGGATCCGGCCTTTTACGGCAATTTTAGCGTGCGTGAATTTCTGCAGTATATGTGTGCATTAAAAGATATTCCTAAAAGCCAGACGAAAAGCAGAATGACAGAGGTGTTAGAACAAGTTAACCTGATAGATGCCTGTGAGAAAAAGGTGGGTGAATTATCAGGCGGGATGCGTCAGAGGCTTGGAATTGCACAGGCGATACTGAACAGACCGGATATTTTGGTTTTGGATGAGCCTACAGCCGGATTGGATCCGCTGGAGAGGATACGGTTTCGTAATATTATTTCCAGGCTTTCCAGAGATAAGCTTGTATTATTGGCTACTCATATTGTATCGGACATTGAGTACATTGCAAAAGAAGTGTTAATCTTAAAAAAAGGTAAGCTGGTAAAGCAAGGAACTCCAAAGGCATTGGAAGAAGACCTGACAGGGAAGGTGTGGCATATAACAGCTTCGGAAGAAGGAATATCAGATTGGGTCGAGCAGTATGCTATTGGGAATATTAAGCGGATAGAAAATGACTTTGTGCTGCGAGTTGTATGTAAAGATCAGCCTGAGGGAATTGCGGCACCGGCGGAACCATGTCTTGAAGACGTTTTTCTTTCGATATTCGGTAATTAGTTAAGATCAGGAGACAATGCCATGTTGAGGCTTTTATATTTTGAAATCAGAAAGAACTACCTTAGAAAATCTGTTTTAATAGCTTTTTCATTATTTCTTGTCATAAACCTTGTACTCATATATAAGAACTATGTGAGCGGAAACTTCTATTTAAACGGCTACTTTATGCCGCATACTGCTGATACTGAAAAACGGTGGGAATTTTATCACAAAATGCATGAGAAAATGGATGGGACGTTGACAGATGAAAAAGCCGATTTCATTGTCAGAGAAAACAACCGACTGATGTCCATTGTGAATGACGGCACATATAGCCGGGAATTTCAGCCAGACAGCTATACCGGTTATTACTGGGGAGACTTTGTAATGGTCAACAAATATTTCTACAACCCCATGAAATATTTTGCTACCTATTCGGTGGATACTGATAAAGCCGTTGAAAAAGCGAAGGATAATATCGTGTTTTTTGAGAAATATGGAAATCAATATGAAAAAGCCAAAAATGAGTTTATTGTAAATCGCTATGCGAATAGAAAGGTATCTGTTTTTTATGATAGCAAACCGTGGGGTTTACTATTCGATTATGATTTTTCCGATCTGCTGATTTTACTTTTAGTGTTGCTTGGGTTTATTCCTATGTTCATAAATGAAAAGGAAACGAAAATGTACGGTCTGATCATGTCAAGTAAAAAAGGGAAGATAAATATGGTGTTTATCAAGCTCCTATCAGCTTTCTTGTTTACTGCATTTTTGGTGTTCTTGTTTTCGTGTGAAAATATCATTACTTTCAAGCTGTTATATAGGATAAACGGGTCTGGAATGCCTCTCTATGCGATAGAAAAATACCAGTATTCGCCATTAACTTGCTCTGTTGGCACATTCTATATTTATGCGGCACTATTGAAAACAATCGGTTTCTTTTCATTTGGTATGATGATTTTCATGTTCTCCACTCTTTTTAACCGGGTTGTATTTACATACACATTTAGTGCATTTCTATTACTTGGAGGCGTTTATGTAAGTGGTTATATTGCTTCTGCGGAACCGGGAAAAGCATTGTTATCGCTTATCAGTCCATTTACCCTTTTAAAGGGAGATGAGCTGTTCGCCGGATTACTTGATATCAATGTACTGAATCATTTTTTCTTGCGGCCGGAGATTTCGATACTGATGCAGATTTTAGTTATTTCCGTCCTTTTTTTGGTGATCGGTAAAACCACAGTTTTCAAAACACTGAAAAAAACTAAGATGCTGCCGGAAAGGGAGGAACTCGGTAATGGCATTTGAATGGAAGAAAATCTTTATAAAGCAAAGGGGCATTTGGATCATTATAATTATGGTTCTGCTGAAGGTTGTTCTGACATTAGTAAGCGGATTTGATTCACACGATATTATTAATCGAAATTCTAACGGATACTCCTTCTATATAAATCAATACAAGGGTAAACTAACTGAAAAAATGGAAAAAGAAATACGAGCCGAGTATTATGCTGTCGGTCATGCGGCTGGCGAACTAGAAGATTTGTCGAGGCAGTGGCTGGAGGGAAAAATAGATAAAATACAGTATGAGAGCATGAGTAAGAAATGTTATGAAAGACAGAAAAACAGTGCTGTATTTCATGTGGTATATAATCAATTTTATTATACGTCCCAGGCGCCTGATGAACGTTACATGATGGATGGCAGAGGGTGGAGCACTCTCTTGAACCATGATAAGCCGGATTTCCTGCTGCTGCTGTGTCTGATAATTCTTTTAACGCCGGTGTTTTGTAATGAGTATGAGAGCGGTATGAATGCATTACTTTTATCAAGCAAAAACGGAAAGTATCGAACATGCGTCCATAAGCTGGTGGCAGGGATTGCTATATCTGTGGGAATCACTGTCCTGTTTTCTGTTGTTGAATTCGTATGCATCGATGCTCTGATAGGACTAAAGGACGGAGGATTTCCCCTTCAGAGTCTGGAATTCTTTCAAAACAGTGAGTACCGTATTACTCTGAACCAGGCATTTCTGGCTGTTATTTCATTGCGTATAATGGGCTCTATGCTGTTGGCAGCATGCATTTCACTTGTGGGTATTCTAAGCAGGAAATCCATTGTCACTTTATTTGCAGGTAGTGTTCTTGCATTCCTGCCGCATATTCTCCTTAAGGGCAATTCACTTTTATACTATCTACCTTTGCCATCCGGACTTCTGACCGGTGTGGGATATATATGGGGAACCTCTTTCATTTCAACGATTGACCAGCATGGAAACGCAGTAGACATCATTCAGTTTCAACAAATCAGTAAAGAAATGCTTAGCCTTTTGATGGTTGGTTACGCCGTGGAGACAGGCTTGCTTTTGCTATACTGCCTGAAGAAGTACTCCGGACGCACCTGTAAGCTTCTAAGCAGTGGAAGCAAAATGAGAATGAAAATGCTCTGTTACTATTTATGCATAATCGTAAGCTGCTCATGCGTTTTTACCGGATGTAAAGAGCAAGTGAAAAGCGGGAATGACTTTACAGTCAACACGTTAGAATCTTTGAAATATGGAGAAACAGATACATATAAAATTTACTTCGATAGCGCAGAAGAAAATATCACGGCTGAGCATAAACAATCAGGCGAAATCATGGATGTCATTAGAGACCCATTGGGGCGGGATACCAGTTTGTGCGCCATATTTGTACATAACAATCTATGCTATTATTTGTCAAGAATACCGCAGGTTGACGGAATAAGGATATATGTGATTGACATGAATCATATGGAGACAAGGCTCGTTTTCAATAATGTTAAAGAAAACGATGAGGACTTTTTTGGAATACTGTCTGAAGTAAAAAATGTAATAAGCGATTCAGATGGAGCACTGAAAACAGCGTTACCAGTTTTTTGCTTTTTCATTGATGATGATTACATATATTATGGCGTTGATTCTCAGTTGTTCCAGATTAACAGGGCAACAGAGAAGGAGAGGGTTGTGTCACTGGCAGTGGCAGAATGGAGGTCGCTTTATTACCACAACGGAGATGTCTATTATATTGATAAGCAGTACCGTCTCAACATATTTAAGGCGGGAGAAGGAAAAACAGATGTCGTGGATTCGGTTTACACAGATCAATTTACTATTAACGGGGATCGCATAGAGTATAACGACTTGCTGGATGGAAATAAAACAAAGCATTACGATGTGCAAACTCAAATGGAACGTATGTCAACACATTCATGAATCCGTCGAAATATATTACCAGCGTAAGCAGATTAATTAAAAAATATATGATAACCAGCGGTTGAACTGCGCTTATAGTTAGTAACAATCCTGTCACTTTGCCTAGTCCCAATGTTAGTAAATCCTGACTGGCTAATAGGCAAAGTGTTTTTTGATAAAAAGTGCATTAAGGAAATCATTATTGTGACAGGAATATGCTATCGGAGAACAAGTATATGCATTTTTTCTTAACATGCACGCGGGTATAATTATTGTATTACTACGGAATTTTCAGTTAGTAAAATACTAATGGACCGAGGGTGATGGATTTGACTTCAAAGGAAAGAGTCAGAAAGACTATTCTGCATCGACCGACCGACAAGCTTGCTGCAAATCTGGAGTGTGTACCTTACGTAGCAGAGCAACTAATGAAAAGGTATAACTTTAATGACTTCGAGCAGGTGTATGAAAAATTCGATATTGACATACGCTCGGTAGAACCGGATTATATAGGGCCAGAGCTCAAAAGGTATTATGATAACGGGGAACTTGTTCAGGAGTCTTTTTGGGGTACTTTATCAAAGCAGGTATGGACTGGAAAAGAATACAGTGGATATACCTTTTACTGGCCACTCGACCAATGTGAAACAGTGGAGGATGTTGATAATTACCGTTGGCCATCCCCGGATTGGTTTGATTATGAAAGTGTCAAGCGAAAATGTGACAGATACAAGGATAAAGCGATTATCATGGGGCATCCCGGACCTTTTCAAGTGGCCACCACAAGTATACGCAGCATGGAAAAGCTGTTCATGGACATGGCTCTAAATCCCGAGGTTGCTCACCGGATTTATGATAAAATGGTGGAATTTGAACTTGAGTACTATGAGCGGATTTTCATTGCAGCAGACGGGCAAATAGATATCCTCCGGCCACACGATGATTACGGGACACAGATCAGCTTGCTATTTAGTATAGATATGTGGAAGGATTATTTTGCAGAAAACACCAGGAAGCTGACGAACCTTGCACATAAGTACGGGGCCTTTTATATGCAGCATTCCTGCGGAGCTGTACGCCCCATCATACCCGAGCTTATTAAATGCGGTGTGGATGTGCTGGAGCCCATCCAAAAGGTTCGGGGTATGGATCCTGTGGAACTAAAGCGTGAATTCGGTGATAAGCTTGCTTTTCACGGCGGCATTGATACTCAGGGGGTTTTACCGAATGGAACACCGGAAGATGTAAAGAAGGAAACACAGTATTTTATTAATACCCTTGGTGCGAATGGAGGATATATTCTCATGGCAAGCCAGGGCTTTGTGAGGGATGTTCCTCTTGAGAATATTGAAGCCATGTATAGTGTTAGGGGCTAGTGCGGATTTGTAAAAAAACTCCGGCATTGCAGCCTGTAACTGGCCGGAGTGATACCTTCGGCCTTTTTAAATACGCGGATGAAGTGACTTGGACTACAGAAGCCTAAGGAATCAGAGATTGCTTCTATTGGATCATCGCTTGCAGCCAGATACTCCTTTGCCCGCAATAGCCTGATTTCCCGGATATATTTTGCAGGTGTATTTCCGGTAAGTCTGCGAAAGAGCTTTGCAAAGTATGCAGGACTAAAATTTGCGACAGAAGCGAGCTTTTCCACAGGTAGGTTTTCTGAAATATTCGAATAGATATAGTCCTTCACCTTCAGTATTTCAGAGAAGTCGCAACCGGTCATGCTGCGACATGTGTTTTCAGCAGCAAACCCTTGCAGATGAAGGAGAATAGAGTAAATCAACTTTGAAATCAAATCTTTATTTTGATAAGGATCTCGTTTTAGTAAGATGAGGATACGGAGGATATATTTGCTGACAGTCTTCCCGGAAAGATTTGGAGAGTCGTTGATGACAGGTCCAAGCGAGTCCAGTATGACTTTGGCGAACCTGGCGGAGTCTCCTCCTGAAAACTCAACCCAGTTAACCATCAGATGGGAATTACCCATCGATGCATAACGATGTGCCTCGTTGGGGCCGAGTATAAATAATTGCCCGGGTCGGAAATTGTACTTCTTTCCCCGGCACATAACATAACCCTGTCCTTCGGTTACACAGTGAATAACACAATAGGGATAGGAGCTGTTTCTTTCTATATCAAAGCCGGGACCTACCATCCCGGAACCGGCGCGGACGACATAATACGGCAGGAAATCGTTCCTCTGGATTTGTCGATTGGTAAAGAGGAATCGTTCGGGAAACATAAATATAACCTCGAGTGTACAGTATTGATGCATAGAGCTTACTATGCATTTGATAGTATTATAATCAAAAGGGCAATTTCTTTCAATTGTAATCCTTATGGTGCCTATAATTATTGGAGCTATATTTATGTCCAGATTCTTGGAGCGGCTGTTTTTTGTGGAAATGTACAGCATTTTAGTGAGCGGTTGATATGTTTCTTATTTTGTGGTAATATAATAGTGTAATATTGTTTTTTCTCCTTCCAGATTCCAAAGCGGACAGATGATTTGGAATTGCTGAGCTGGAAACTCAATGAATTATGGGTTACCCGCTTTTTTTAATTTTTTCAAAATAACGGAGGTGTTCATTATCAGGAAAAATGAACTGCAGATTAATGACGAAATCAGAGACAAGGAAATACGTTTGATTGGCGATGATGGAGCGATGCTTGGCGTGATGTCATCGGATGAAGCAAAAAAGCTGGCTTTTGCAAAGAATCTCGATCTTGTGAAAATTGTGCCCAATGCGGCGCCGCCGGTATGCAAGATTATGGACTATGGCAAGAGCTTATTTGAACAGGCTAAGAAGGAAAAGGAAGCCAAGAAAAATGTAAAAACAGTAGGTCTGAAAGAAGTAAGGCTGTCTGCGAAAATTGACGTACATGATTTCGAATTTAAGATGAAAAATGCAGTCAAATTCCTTCAGGATGGTGATAAGGTCAAAGTCAGTATAAGGTTCAGAGGCAGGGAAATGAAATATACCACTGCTGGAGAAGAAGTCATGGCGAAGTTTGCCGATGCAGTCAAGGATTATGGCAGTGTTGACAAGCTGCCGAAGCTTGAAGGCCGAAGCATGATGATGATTCTTAATCCTAAAAAGCAGTAAAGTAGTAAATACGAAAGGCTGAACAGAACATACAATAATTAAGAGGGGTGAGTGCGATTAGTAACATGGTTGAACCGCCGATTGGTTCATTATTGGAAAAGGTTGATAATAAGTACACACTTTGCATGATAACGGGAAAAAGGGCAAGACAGCTGATAGATGGGGCTCATAAGCTGACAAATGCAACTTCCGGGAATGCCATCACTGTTGCGGTTAATGAAATTAATGAAAACATGATTGCCTATGTACGAACGAAGACTGGTATAAAATAGGCATTAAAGGGGGCAATTAACAGGAGTGCGCCGTAGACTCTTTGGGGTACAGCCTTTAATTGCCTTAAACGACCTGTTAAATGTACGGATACTGTTGAAACCGGACTCGTAGGCAATATTGATAATCGGGAGACTTGTACCTTTGAGCAGCATTTCCGCCTTATCGGTGCGGATGCGGGTCAGATATGCGTTAAAGTTCATCCCTGTGGTTTTGTGGAACAGGCGCGAGAAGTAGAAGCGGCTCAGCTCTGCCTCAGAAGCAGCTTGCTCCAGCGTTATTTCCTGGGTATAATTTTCTTCAATGAATTTCAAAGCCTTTTGCATAGGCGTGATATCGAGAGAAATCCCGGGAGCTTTATATCTTGTCAGAGACTCCGAATGATAGTCTGGGAAATGCCTGAAAAGTGTCAAAAACAGCTCCAGAATCCTCAGAAGGGTAAATGGGGAATACAATTCTTCTTTTTGTCTCATTTCATCAACAATACTATTAAAGACAGACTTTATGGCGGTTTGTATCCTTTCCGCATCTTCTTTTTCACAACAGAAGGTACGGTCAAAAAAAGCGGAAATTGGCTGCGGACTCTCATAGATGTGTTTGAATTGCTCCAGCACCTCCGGCCGGAATATGATCATAATGACCGTAGACGACATATCCTTGCTGTCATAATAATGAATATCATTGCTGCCGCATATGGCTGTCTCACCCTTTTGCAGCACTTTATAGTCACTGTTTATGCCCATACCGATTTGGCCGTCACACACATAGATCATTTCGATATCCTTGTGCCAGTGTGCAACAAAGTCCAGATTTTGATTTAGCGATGCGCTTACAGGTATCTCAGAGCTGTAAGATCTGTTTTCATAAAATGCTCTCATATATATACTCTCATAAAATACTTTTATATGTATACCATATCCAAAGGAGACATTCCTCGGCTATGGTATTTGCAGGAATGTCACCTTACTCTATTTCACCTTACACTATTCCTCCGCAAAATATGTCCACTCTTAATGCCGGAATGGCGAGACTCTGCTATGCCAATTAATTATAATGATCATATCACGAAAGGAGGAATGCTTCAATGAGAAAAGCACTGATCGTACATGGAGGATGGGATGGACATGAGCCGGTACAGGTATCTGAGCTGTTCCGGGATATTCTGGTGAAGGAA
>JAEZLF010000042.1 GCA_023435925.1 Bacillota bacterium | reverse complement strand
CGTGAAAGCCTTGACCGGGTCACATCCTCTCTTTTCGGATCATTCATAAAATATCTGAAAAGCTTGCAGTCCAGCTGCATAATGTTTTCCGCATCGTCGTCGATATCACCGAGCAGCATATACAGTGCCAAAGCCATTCCGATTGTGGGCATACGAGCCGATACATCATCCTGAATAAATCCGAACAGCTTTTCATATTTCCGGTCGGTTTCAACAGCGACGCAAACAACGATGCAAAACATTTCAAAGTCGGTCAGTCCGAATGCGTCTCTGACATGAAGCAGAGGCAGAAACACTCCTTTTTGCCTGCAGGCCTCCTCCCTTGACACCATATGTCTGCGGGAAGCCTGTAGCAGCTCAAGATATCCCGGTTCTACCATCCCGATATAAGACAGGCCATATTCTCCGGCCATGATTCTGTCTACTTCCTCAACTGTGATGGCAAGACCTTTCAGGTGAAGCATATCCCTGCGCGCAGGAGCTTCCTTTTTATATTTGAACAGAATCTCAAGCTCGGTGTCCAGCAGCAGCAGCCAGTCATTTACATGCTCTACCCAGCTGCCGTACGGCTTGTCCTGATATGCAGTTTCAAATATTATTCCAGCCGCAGACATTACAAAGCTTCTCCTTCGGTCTCTTTATTCTTGTTCTCACTCGCATTCATATCCACATTCGTACTCGTATTCATATTCTCGTCATCACTCTGCTGCTCCCCAGTAACAACCGACTTAATGCCCGTATCCTCGGAGCTGAATCGGAATTCTCCTGCCAGATTGGCTGCAAGAGCCATTCTCTGTTGCATTCGTCTTCTTGAATAATCCTTCTTTTTTATGATTTCATCCAACCGTTCAATGCGCAGTTGAAGTATTTTCTCCATTTCACCCAGCTTGTCCAATGTCTCCATTATCCTCTGGCTGCTAATGCCGCTGTCTGTAAGCTTCCTTGCTTCCAGCTTCTCCCTTTTGACACTAGCCAGCTTCTCCTGCAGCTCCTTCAGCTCCTCCTTCTCCCGATCCGCAGTTAAAGAGGGCAACATATTCGATAGCATCAGGTTCTTTTCACTTTTTACAAAAGGCTTCAGTCTTGCGGTGCTCCACTTTTTTTCCCGCTCCAGCTCCAGTGATGCTGCGCCTTCCTTTTTCCCACCCATGCTGAACATTTCTGCGGCGTTATTCCGGAAAACACTTTTGGATTTCGCCTTTTCTATTACCTTCATATCAGCGGTCAGAGGGGCTTTTACGGGACTTTCACCACTACTGGCCATAAAAATGCTCTTTTTGTCGTCTTCTCTGATCGCCAGCTGCTGTAAATCTTCATCGGATGCCCATTCCATCATTCTTGCTGTTTTGCGTCTTCTTCCGTCATGCCCGATTGACTCTGTATAATTTTCCAGCGGTTGCTGATCTCCGGGCCTTGGTGTCCTGAAAAAATAAGGCCGCTGTAGCTTGTACAGCAATTCATCGTCCCGTACCGCTTCTTCTTTTTGTATCTTAAGCTCATTCACACCAGAAGCTGAACCTCTCTCCACACCGGAGGATGAAATTTTATCCATATCGGAAGCTGAGCTCTTTCTTTCTCCGGACCTGACACTGCCTTCCCCGGTGGCAGCTCTCATATAGTTGTATTTTCCCTTGTCTCTGCTATTCCTTTTTTCAACTTCCCACATTCCGGCCAACAGCCTAACCCCCCAGATAATAATTTCCGTTGTATTTGCCGTCAACGCCTATCTTTGCCATCTGAGGCCTTTCAAGTACACTGTTCATTCCCAGGTAGCTGTGCATGTCCAGCTGCACAGACCGTTCCAGTATAACAACCCTGGCTATGGTATGGGCAGGCTTTACCTTTTCGATCAGACGTATCAGCTCTGCCCGGTTCCAGCTCCTATCCGGCGGCTCAATACCGGCTATCACGCAAAAAACATATGGATTATCCGTGTATAATCTGTCAAATAGCTTTTGCCTGTCCCTGTCTTCTTTTGAAAACTGCTGTAACTTAAAATATTCAACAACATAAGGTGTTTTGCCTGTGTAAAGCTTTACCATCTCTACAATGCTCTGAACCGTGCCCTTGATCTTGTTAAGCCGTATTGAATTGCGTACCATGTACCGTAACCGCTCCGGATCCAGAATGGCGCCTTCATTTCCGACACCCATCCAGGAAGCAAGATAGTCCAGATACTCATCCGGTACAGTGTCAGGATCCAGGTAAATCGGGAGCCTGTCGATTTTTCTTTCCATATCCAGATAAATAGACTGAAATATACCGATATACCTTCTGAGAAAATCAGCGTTCTGCTGGTACACCTCCGGCAGATAATCCACAAAGGAATGGCGTGGAAATTCCAGACTGATGCTTCTTACCCTGATATTCCCATACCGTGCAGAGCCTATCGTCAAACAAATCCACAGGTATCTTCCGCTTAATCCGTGCAACAGCATATCTGTGTTCTTTTGAAAACCTAACGTGTTTTCTCCGCTGAATAATTCAAATCTTTCTGTTAATTCAATGCTTTGATCCGCTAAAAAGTCATCCATCAGAATGAGCTTTCCCTGATACGCAATAAATTTGTCATTCGATGTCCTGACCCGGATTTGCAGAGAACTATCCTCCGGTAAATTGCAATCCAGTACTAGTCTGTGAAAGGTCATGTCAAATGACATGCTGTCAAAAGCAGCTGAAAACCAGATACCTCTCTTCATGCAATCCATAGCCGCTAAAGCGTTGGTATCATCAACCGCCAGATTCACGGAGTATCCACTATTAAAAAAGCTGCCTGTAAATACAATTCTCTTGGGTTCCATTTTCATAATAATCGCAACCACCTTTCTGCGGCTGAGCACTTCCGAAGGCTTCTATCTACTGACGTTGTTCAACGATTGGTTTCAACCCATGCGCTCCTTGATATCCACTGTTACCGATCTGAGGTAAATCAAGCCATCCGGAGGAATCTCGATATCACCCCCGGCTTTTTTCACAAAACCACTTTCATGAGGTTCAATAGACAAGCTGGTTATCCGATCAACGCAGTCAAGTGACTCCAGTCTTCCATAAATCTCACCGAACACAACGCCTGTCCCGAAGCCTCTCATGCTGTCGGTCTCGTTCAGCTGTCTTTCAAAAAATGCTCGGACACTTTTCTCCGCGTCCTTGTAGTAAGGCTTCACAACAAGCATACAGTAGACATCCAACCCGAAATACCTTGGAGACACAACATCGGTCTGTGTTGTAATCATTCTGCATTTCTCCATTTGGGCCAGTATATTTTTTCGATAGGCAGGATTGATGACCGGCATGGCAGTATCCGTTGAAAAAGGCTTCACCACTACAGTGACACAATTGATACCTTTGCCAAGGCTCTTCGCATTTGATTTGACCAAATAGTTCGGAATTGCTTTCACCTTATCAATCAAAAGACCGGGGGTAGCCTTCACAATTGCCTCATAATCTGCTGAAGTTACCGCACGTTCCGGTACATGAAAGCCTTTGCGGAATCGCAGTATTGCGCTTTCAATTGTTTCCGGGTTGCGTCCCCCCTCAGCGTATTTGCTGTTATAAACCTGAATGCCGGCCAGTTCTCTGTCTATTGCCGTATCGGACGGCATGATGCTGCTGATTTCATGATCTCTGACATTTCCGCTTGCTCCCTGGGTTACGGCACATGAAATGATACGGATATTCTTTTCTCCCTTTGGAGGAATAACTCCGCATTCGCCATCCCCAAAGCAGACAATTCCGTTCAATGCATCTAATGTATAGTAGTTGTCCTTCTGACTTGCGGTCATCAGATCATCCGTTTTTCTCCAGTCACGCCAGCACATTTCACCATGATACCATTCACCTGTCTGTATTTCAAAGCTGTCCTCAAGAAGCTGCTCCACCCCTGTTTCAAACTCCTGTGAAGGCAGTCCGCTGCTCCCCGGCAAGTACATTTTTTCACTAAATTGCGGATTCCAACTGATAATTCGGATATTACCCTTACCCTTTGCCGGTACACAGCCATGCTCTTGGCTAAACAGGACCTGCTTTACGAAACCATTCTCATGATATGAAATGCTGCACCTTCTATCCTGCAATTCACGGCTGTAGCATGTTCTCCACCAGCCGTCCTCATATACCTGTACCTCGATATTCCCAGATAGCTGCAGAAACCGCTCCGGATCAATAGACTGAATCGCCTCTCCAGTTCCATCAAATTCCTGAAACTCACATAATGTATCCTTTTGGTAAGCTTGAACACTATTGATAGAAATACTTTCAACAAATGGAGCAATACTGTAAAATGACTCCGCTAAAGTACACCTGAGCCAGAACAAAGGCTCTCCGGTGCCCATCATCTGTGCCTGCACGGTATCCTGCTCAGCCTCTGCCGGAGGATGCTGACCAGCCTTCATTGGACCTTCCAGCGAGAATTTTATGTAGCCGTCCATGATAAAACTATCGGTCTGGTCTTGTGCCAATTTTACACTGCGCCAGCCGAATCCGTCCCAGTACTCCCAGCATGTAAATGCAAGCGGATATTCCGGTTTTCCCGGATTTCGCCTGAATTTCATACCGGCCCTGTCAGATAAAGTAACCAGCAGCGATACTTCCCGGCCAACAGGCAACGGCTTTTTAAATCCCAGCAGCAGAGCATTGCCCTGTTCCGGACTCCGGCCAAACACATACTCGCCTGTTTTATTTTCATGCTCACTCATGCTGAATAGCTCAATAATTCGGCCCTTTTGAACAGATTGTACACACATAATTTCATTATCCAGCAGCATCAGCGGCGATTCTGTTTCAAAACAGATTCCGTTTGCATCCAGTTTCGTGCCCTCCGGCAAAATAGTTTCTGAACGGATTCCGCCAAATATCACATCTACATGGGCAGGTGCTTCCTTTAAAGGTCTGCAGCCTAAAAGCTTCAGATATTTCAATCTGTGGGCTAAACCTATGGAGTCCGTATAGAATTGCTGAGTCTCCTTCAGCCAGGCCATCAGCTGCAATATTGTGATACCGGGGTCATGATAATTAAAATCTGTCCATTCCGAAGTAAGGCCCGGAATCTTTCTTATGGCCTCTTCCATTATTTCCTCAAAATTCTCATTATCCAGTATAGGCAGCGGAAGCATACTCAACCTCCTTCATTGTGTTAATCATGGTGTCATTATCCTCTTCATATTGTCACTCATACTTTACCACTACTTCATGATCTCCGTTTATTCCTGTTGCAAACGGGTTGCCTTCATAGTCCCCCAGATCAATTTCTCTCTGAGATAGACCGTTCATCTCTTTGGCTGTCAACACCAGACGTTTTATGCTGCAAGGCAGATTTAATGCCTTCAGATAGGAGAACAGCCGCTCTCTGTCAGGCAATTCGCCGATATTCCAGCCTTTACCGCTGAAGTTGCCGGTAAGGGGATCTAAAAACCGGGTAATATGCTCTTTGATGGTTCTTTGCATCTCATACAGCATCTCGGCATTTCTGACCGAAACCCAGATCTTTGAGGAAATACGAATGTACAAGGGCTCTATGACATTTAGTCCTCCCACAGAAACCGTGCAGTCCGCCATATCTGTAATAAAGCACTCAATCCGCTCCTTCTGGCTCAGGAAGGTGCTGCCACCCTTATCATACTCTTTAAGCAAAATCGCCAGTGATATCATACCGGGTTTTATAGAACCGTCCCTGCAAATATTGGGGACACACCGAACCTTTGCAATACTGCGGGATGCTTCAAATGCAAGCGCTTCAAAATCTTCCGCTGTTACCGCACGTTTATTATGCCGAAGCAAATTGGCGCCTCTTATGATTGCCGTGTCGACATCCTCAAAGTCACAGCCTCCATGTGTTGGAACAGGGTTATACGCACTTTCAATAAAACGGAGAGCATCCGCAACGCGTTCAATTCCACCCTTCCCGACATTTCCCCTTGAACCTCCGCCGGTCTGGTATTGTACCCTGACGGCCTCATCATCTCTTCTGGGCGGAATCATTCCATTCCTTCCATCTCCGAACAGGATGGTGCCGCTCAACCGGTCAATCACATAATGCCGGCTATTCGGTTCAGAGTTTAAAAAATTATCTACTTCCTTCCACTCAACCCAAAGCTCCGTAATATTGCCAAGAGTATCCTTCACCGTTTCGTACGGGACTGCATCGTCAGCTCCCGAAAGCATACCCTGCTCATTGACAAATACCCGTTGCGAAAGCACATTCTCCCGGGGAAGTCTGAGACTGATTCCGGGCTTCTTCTCTTCTATGAAGAAGGTCTCCTCTTCCATGGTTTCAATATTCGTAATAGCTGCAGAATTCATATATATGCCGTTAATAACCGGATACTCAACAACGGCGTCATAGCTGCCCTTGATATCCGATATCCGGATCCAGCAAGCCGATTCGCCAAACAACATGTTTTCTTGAAAATCGTCCGGTATCAACAAAGTGATAATTCCGGAGTTTGTAAAATGATCGGTGGCATCAGAGATCCTGAGCTCTTTCCACCTGCTCCCGTCCATACCGTCGGATAAATATTCCCACGTGACAGGAGGTCTCATGCCGGGTGCATTGTTTTTAATATCGAAATAAATACTGACCGGCGACCCTTCCGGTCGTTTATTGAGTCCAAAATATACAGCGGTTTTATCATACCCCAATTTCTTAAACAACCGGTTGCCGGATCCGGTTCTTAGATCCAATGTAACATCGTCAGCCCCGGTATTATTGAACGCAATAGCCTTCTCGGGCGGAAGACCCGTATCCTCATATTGGTAAGACAAATTCAACTTGCTCATGACCGGCAGGATATGTCGGCAAAATACCTTATACGCATTTTTTACAGAGATCAGACGTATCCGGATCCAGTATGTTTCAAAGGCTCCGACGGAAATTGTCTGCATATCTTCAGGGCAGGTAAAGCTGAATTCCACAACACCTTTTCGCCTGCCATCAAACACCGAATAAGCCTCCTGTGCCATGCGAAGTCTGGCCCATCCCATACCGTTCCAATATTCCCAGACGGCTTTCTCCGCTGTAACATCAACCTTTTCATTAATGAATTCAAGCCTCTGCTTCATAATGAATTTATAATCCACTTCCTGCTTTGGCATCTCGATTTCCTTTTCCACCAGCGTATAAGACAGATCAAAAGAAATCCTCACAGTAGCTCCTACCTTGGTAAATACTTCATCACAGGAAATATAGCACTCTGAATAAGGTGTGACCTCTTCTCCAAAGGGATTAAACCACGCCGGTTCCTGCTCAATATCGTCCGCATACACATGTTGAGGCTTGATATCCGTCTTTCCGGTCCGGATACGAAATGCGCCTGCTTCGACTGATTTTGCCTGCTCTATGTCTATGACCCGGCACCCGATCCAGCAGCTTTCCGTTCCCTCGAACTCTGCGGGTGAAATTGATATGCCATCTGCCCTTCCAAGTATAATAGAGTCACCCGAGGATGATACATGATCGAATTCTTTCCATTCATCACCTTCCAGATAGCACCACCGTACTACCTTTTCATCAGCCAGTACCGGCATGATTGCAGACGGATTTTGCTTCATATTGGACGGCAGCATAGTAAGAGCAATTTCTGAGTTGTCCTTTACATGCAGTACATGCTTGTGACACATGGCGAGAAAATGACGTTGAAGATTACTGCAAACAGCGGTATTGAATAATTCGAGACTGCATTCCCGTATATCACCCGATCCGTCATAAGGCTTGATAATGATGTCCTTTTCTGTTGAGGTACTGTAGATGCTGCTAATCAGAGCTGAAGTTACAAAAACACTCTGCTGTGATTCATAGATCATCTCATCCCCTTCCGGGGATTCTGCAATTAATCTTGTTTTGGAAGGGACATAAACGCCGCCTCCATAGTTTTCCGATTTAACAAAGGTAACAACTCCTCCTGCCGGTACTGCAGGATTAATGCTCAGGTCAAGATTGTTCAGAAAAGCGATGTGGTGCTTGTACAATGCCCTGTTAAATCGTTGTACCGTACCATCAAACATTTCTGCATAAATGATCCCAAGCACAGAGCCCACATCCGGATTCTCCGGGTCAAAGCGCCACTCCGGAGTGTAGCTCCGGGCCAGTTTTGCTATTTCATCTATGATGTCCTGCTTCGTTCTTCTGTCAAGTACCGGAAACTTCAACATTGTCACCTTCCTTATGCTTTAGTCAACACTATGCCCCAATTCCTTCATTAATGTAGAATGGGTACACCAGATTGAACGGATTGTTGGTTGCCCTAACGGTATATCGGATTTCTATGTTCACCTTTGCGCTTTCTTCATAATCAGGCTCAACGTCGATTTCAATATCAATGATTCTCGGCTCCCAAAGAATAAGCGATTCGAGGATTTCTTCCTTCATCAGATTCATTGTCGTAAAATCAGGCTGACTGAACATATAGTCATGGATCCCGCAGCCAAAATCCGGCATCATTGTTCTCTCACCCTTCCGGGTCATAATAATAATGTAGATGGCTTCCTTGATATCCTCTTCATAGCTCACGGTTCTTAATTTCCCGGTGCTTTTGTCAACCTCGGGAGGAAATTTCCATCCGCTTCCCAAAAATCCATCCGCATATGCCATAATACTGACACCACCCATTAATTAATTTTAACAACCGATCCCTTCAGGTTGGCAACTCCACTGGCTTCCAGTTTTAATGAGGCACTGGCCTTGACTTCGGTAGTTGCACTGTCCACACTCACTGAACCCTGTCCCTTTATAATCACCTTCGTACCTTCGATTTTCACATTGGTGCCCTTAATTAAAACATCATTGGTATCCCCTTTAACTGTAACCTCCGAAGCACCGCTTTTCATCGAAATCTCTTTATCTGCCTTTACGGTAATGCTGCCTTTTCCTATATCAACGGTTACCGAATTTTTTGTATCTTTATCTGCTATCGTAACCGTGTTCTTTTCGTCGTCCATTCGGATGTAAGTTCCTTTTTGTGTCTTGATATCGATGTAGTCTTTATCCTTATCATCAAAAAAGCTGACCTCAATACCATTTGGCGTCTTGAAACGCTTAATGAAATTCTTATCCTCGCGGGCATTTTTATGAAACTTGTCATCAGTTCGAAATATGCTGCCCAATACACAAGGCTTGTGAATACTGCCCTCAAGAAAAAATACCAAAACCTCATCATTGACCTCAGGCATCATATACAGGCCCCAGTCCGTGCCACCGTAAGGCGTAACAACGCGCATCCAATCCGATATGTTTTTCTCTGCTTCTCTTACATACAGCTCTACTTTTACCATACCGGGGAATTCACTGTTATTGCCTTCTGTCACAATACCCAGCATAAAGCCGTTAATGACCGGCTCTCCGGCATCGTTTCTTTTTCCGGCCTTCTGTGCAGCTTCTCCAATCAAATCGTAAATACCCATTAATCTCCATTCCTCGCTTCAATGAATGTAGTGTAGTTTTCATCACTAAAACTATGGGTTACCTTTGTCACATAATATTTACCGTCAACATCGCTGCCAAGCTTGGCTACGGCTATAAATCTGCCTGGAACTACTTCAGGAAGTCCTACCAGTTCCGCTCTCAGATCGGTATAGTTTCTGTTAATCTTCTTTAATAAGCTGGTTGCCAGCTTATTGGCTTCTTCCTTAGACATGATCGACGAATCTATAATTGTTTTCTTTAAACCTTTCAGGACTGCTTTCGCAGTAGAGTCCATACTTACAGTAGACTTTGCCACTGCCTCAATAACTTCGCCCTTGTTTTCGTCGTAACCCTTTACTTCCAGTTCCAGTACCTGTCCCTCCAGTGATATCCTCTTTTCCAGGTTAATGACGTTGATACCCCACTCAAGAGTTATGGCTGGTTCCTTGTATGGTTCAGGCTTCCGGAAATAAAAAGTGTCCTCCAGAATAAAGAACTCATATCCTTCCCTTTCAGCCAGCCTTACAACAAAGTCATAATCACTTTCATTGACCATCTCGATCTTTTTCATAACATCCGCTGTCGCGTCAATTTTTTTTGAACTGCATAAGGAAGAATACCCTGCGTATATATCGGTAACGACATCGCTATATTTTTGCTTTGTCCACTGCCTGTTGTGCAGGCTGTTCATCATTAATCCTTTGGCGTCAGTACCTTCCACTGTCACAGTGGGTATTTCCTCTCCTACCTTAAAGTTAAGTCCGGATATATACCCTGTAAACACTTTTGTGGTAACAATATAGCCTAATTCAATCTCAATCTTCTTTCCTAATTTAAAATACTTTCCTATGGCATCCTTTTTGAAAGTTCTTTCGCTCTCATCAAACACATTGTATACGTCAAAAACACAACCGCCTGCTTCCATTCCACTGCTAAGCTCTACCTTCAACCCATTGATCCGGAAATCGCCTGACGACAGAATATTCTGTCCATCAACAAGCACCTTTACAGTTGGTACCGAAAAGTCTTTGTAGGTTCCGGCCAGATTAGTGAATTCATATTTCTTATTCGACATTAAAGGCATCGCTGTAATCTCTCCAAATCTAGTAAATTGATGGCACCTTAAGCACCATACCCTGCTTCACCTTGCGGGGATTGGTAATACCATTTTCTTTTGCAATCACCCGCCACATCCCTGGATCATCAAATTCCTGGGCAGCCATGTTCCAAAGCTGGTCAAGTCCCTTAATGGAACGCTGCTTGGTACGATCCGGTGAGTGGGTGACATTGGCTTTTGCGTTCTGCACAGGAGCCTTGATCTCGCTAAATTTAACATCCAGCGATGCCCTGACCGGTTTTCCTGTAGGAAGAAACATCGTATATTTTTCTGTAACGGATACCAATACAGCCTTAAAACTCAACGAACCCCACGCAAAGGTCAATTCCGGAGGTTCGTGCGTCTCGGCATCGACCTTCAGTAATTCAACAAACTCCTTCGTTAAATCGCGCACATCTTTTCTGTCACCGCTAACAAGCCCTTTTGCAGCTCCAACAGGATCCTTTGCCATATTCATCAGGCTGTCCGGAGAATACGTATCGAAATACAGCATCATTTTCAACTCTTTATTCTTTCCGGTAATAAACTGTGATATGGTATTTTGTGAGCCGGGGGTAGCTTTCTCCTTGTACGTATTGGCAGAGGTAATACTATATTCACTCGGGTTAAAAAGCACTGCCAGTTCCTTGTCTGCTCCGCCCTTTTTATACTTGATTTTTGCTTTTTCCAGTCCCATCCTTCAATCCCCTCCTCTGCTACCTGAACAGCCCTCTTCGTTGTCTCTCGGTCCTCAAGCGGTCTTCAAGCTTTCTATAAACCTTGTTTGCCAAGCCTTCTATATCAACTGCCGCATTTTTTTTGTCATTGCGAATTTCAATACTCTCACGAACCGTATCGTTGATCACTTTTGTTTTTGTTTCAATGGGTTCTATCGTGTCAACATGGCTATTCACCGCTTCTTGAGCATTCTGTGCGTGTTTGCGGTAAACAATGGGAGCTCCCTGGTAATCGCCGGTCATCGTTTGATATGATGATTCCGGTCTTAGCACACTGCCGGAGCTGTTATTCCTGTTTTCCGTTGTCACCGGCATAACATCCATCGTACCTGCATTTGGGAATAACATCTTGTTCAATATACCGTCAAATCGGCCGGCATTCGACATTGTCATACCCACCGGCACTGCTCCATGAAACATATGAATCGGCCTGCTCCCGGCAGCTCCAAAGGAGCCTCCATAAACATCCCCTGCTCCTGTAGATGCTTCCCGTTGCAAAACCTCCGGGTTGTGGCTTATACGATAGAGCCGGTTCCGGTTCTGGTTCTGGCTCCTGTTACTGTCTTGTCCTACTGAAGGCTTCATACCCTTCAGTGTGAATTTGGAGTGGGCCCTCCAAATCCGTGAAGCAATCTCGTTTACCGGATCAATGTCCCCGCCGGATCGGGAAAAAACCAGTCTAAGTTCCTGTGCTTGCTGTGTTTCCGGCACTAGCTGTGTTTCCGGTGGTTCCGTATTGTGGTGTGTTTCTGCTGTATGTCGTATTTCCGTTGTATGCCGAGCTTCTGTTGTTTGCTGTGCACCCTGTCTAACCGCTCCATCCGGTGCGCTTACCATACCCCTTAGCTTCCCCGGTGTCCTAGTTTCTGCTCTATCTCTAAATATTCCCGGCGTTTTGCTGCCTTCTGTATCTCGGAATATTCCCGGCGCCTTGAAGGTTGCCGCATTCCTGAGCTGCGATGTTGCCTTGCTGCCGTCGGTATCCCCAAGCGTTCCTGATGAAGGCCGGGATAGCGTAATTTCAGGCTGATAGACGATCATTTTTTTCAATTTGTCTATTTCCGCCCGGTCTGCATATTCTTCCTGTCCCGATTGATGGATCTCTTCTTTCAGACCCTTCTTATCAATATAAATAAGCTTTCCGATTACAGGCTGTGATTTCGATCGATTTATGTCATTCAGCTGTAAAGCTGATTGTTCCCCATTTTCAAATAATAACTGCACCGATGCATTTGCACCGGCATTCTCTATCCCGCCGGTACCATAGTAGCTGCGTATGGAGTCTTTTCCCTTTAAAGAAGCTCTGTAAAGCTTCAGCGTCTTTAATACTAATAAAAACGGGAAACTCTCCGTTTTCTTTTTCCTTTTACTCAGCAACTGACTGAAAATATCTCCTTTGCTTTCGTACTCCATTTTGACCGGAGTTGAAGTAAATCTGCTTTCATATCCGTACTGCTTACTAAAAATCGAACCTGTACTTTCAAGTAATTGAATGATCCCTGCTTTTATTGTGCCGGCAGTTGTTCCGGAATTTGTCCCGGTGCTGCCGCGATACTGTATTTCGGTATGTAATAGCTGTTCAAACTCCCTCGTTCCCCGGTTGGAATACGCTTCCACCTGGTCCAGCTTCAATATAGATGGAATAAATACTTCAACGCGCTTGACTGCAGATTTCCATATCCGTTCCGACAATTTGACTGTCGATGTAGATTGCACCAATTTCTGAGTATCTATTTGAGTCGTTTCGTCCGTCCATATACCGGCATCTGGTAAAACAGTTCTAAACAGATGAACCCAGTTTATCGTATTTGCGTTATTGTACAGAAGCCTTCCTTTAACAGTCTCTCCGATAACAGTCTCTCCGGACGGCT
>JAEZLF010000259.1 GCA_023435925.1 Bacillota bacterium | reverse complement strand
TTTAAAAAATTTTTCATTTGGTGTTTCCTCCCTGCTTTATTGTGTTCTTCTATCCTTCAGGTACACACTTCCATGAACCGACTTTGCCTTTTTCTTCAGCTCAGCGGCAATTTCGGCTACCTGCATGTGACTGCATAAATCCTTGTATTCATTAGTTACAACCGCTATAGACACCGTCATAACCGGATAGCATATCATATCCCCTTTCCTGTTTGTTGTACATATGAAGCCTGCTCTCCTGTCATCCTCGGAATAAAGCTCAGGTATTTTTTGGTCAAAGCAGCTAATAATGTTTTCACAGATGATATCCGTGTGTTCAAGGTCTGTAATTATAACGAAATCATCTCCGCCGATATGTCCCACAAAATCTCCCTGACTGCCAAAATTCCGGATAGTATCCAGTATAACATCTGCAATGACTTTGATGCTCAGATCTCCGCGGGCAAATCCATAAACATCATTATACGCCTTAAAGTTGTCCACATCCAGATATAGCACGGAAAACTTCATTTCCTTGGCAATCCGGTGATTAATCTCTGATTGTATCTCCGTATTCCCGGGTAAACCAGTGAGAGGATTCGCCCACCTGTTCCTGTCAATCCTGAGCAATGTATTATGAACTCTGCTCAGCAGCTCACGTGGATTGAAAGGCTTGGTAATATAGTCATCCGCTCCCAGTTCAAGACCGGTCAGCTTGTCATCCTCATTGCCTTGCGCGGTAAGCATGATGATCGGCATCAGGTTGTTACTTTCGTCTTTTCTGAGTAATTTGCATACTTCAAATCCATTGATTCCTGGCATTACAACATCGAGCAGCACAAGATCAGGCTTCTCAGTAGAAACCATCTTTATTCCATCCAAGCCATTACCGGCAGACACAACAGCATACCCTTTTTCCTTAAGTATGTCTGTTGTAATCTTGACCATCAAATCCGAATCGTCAATAATTAAAATCTTTTTCTTAAACATTTGCGCTCTCTTATATCTTTATTAAGGAGTACTCTCTATAAAGCTGCCACGGCTATAACGCATAATTCAATAGAAATTCCCTCAACTGTAGAAAAATTTTCTTGTCCGGGGTGCATGGGCGAGCAGATGACAAAGTCATCGACCAGCCTCTGTGTGTTACAACGAAGCTAGGGACATCAATCACCTCGTTATTTATGATTATATAATAGATTTGTGATTTTGAACAGATTTAGCTTCAGTGAAAGGTCGGGAGATCGGGTAAATCAGAGTACATTCGGGAAAAAGAATATTTGTGGGAAGTCGTACACCCTTATTATTTCACTAAAAATGTGTTATAATAAGCATAGGCATTTCCTCACAGACACAATAACGCAAGGTGTAATGCAGGAAATGTACGGATAAGGAGTGATACCAGTGGCAGAATTTTGTGAATGCGGCTCGTTGGTTATTGATAATCACTGTACCAACAAACATTGTTCTCACAGAGCCGTAACCAAACCCGCGCCTGCTAAGAGAGCAGCTGCAAAAAAGAAGGTTGTCAGTAAGGGCCTGGACGCATCAACACCGGTTGTAAAACCAACAAATCCCAGAAGAGCTTCAAAATGCATTACTTATAATCTTTACGATACCGAAAACACCAGTTCCGAAAGCTGAACCAGAAATCCGGTTCAGCTTTTTTAAATATTCATCTCATACACTCCACCATTCTCTCCCATCCCGGGCCAACAGCTCAAATGCTCTGACAGGGCCCATGGTACCAGCTGCGTAATTTGGAAATAGATGCTTCTTAAGCACCCTGTATTCAATAATTTTATCCGCAAACATCCATGATGCCTCCACTTCGTCCCACCTCGAGAAAAGAGTGGCATCTCCGCGCAGTATATCTGAAATAAGCCGCTCATATGCTTCAGGTGTATTGCCCAATGAAGAGCTGATATGGCTTGACTCCATTTTCGTGGTGACTATGTCATTAAATGTATTAAAGTCCTTGGTATTGAACTGAAAAAATACACCCACATTAGGCTGTATCCTTATCACCAGCAAATTGGGTTCCTGTATATGCTGCTCCTTAAAATATAGAACATTGGGATGTGGTTTAAATTGAATTACAATTTCTGCGGATTGTGTTCCCATCCGTTTTCCTGTTCTGATGTAAAATGGAGTTCCCGCCCATCTGAAATTATTGATAAAGAGCTTCAGTGCGACAAAGGTCTCTGTACCGGATTTTTCCGGTACTTTATCCTCCTCATGGTAAGCCGGCACAGCTACACCATCAATCATTCCTCTGCCATACTGACCGAATACTACATGGTCCCTGAGCAGCTCCGGTGTAAACTCCTCAATTGCTTGCACCACCTTCAGCTTTTCCGTTCTGATCGATTCTGTCTTGAGATTCACAGGCGGCTCCATGGCCACCAGCGAGAGTATCTGTATAATGTGGTTCTGAACCATGTCACGCACAGCCCCTGAATGCTCATAATAACCCCCTCTGGTGCCAATTCCGTACTTCTCATTAAGAGATATCTGAATATTGTCTATATATTTATTGCTCCATAGAGATTCAAAAATAGGATTACAAAACCTTAGTATCATGATGTTCTGAATCATTTCCTTGCCTAGATAATGATCAATCCTATAAATGTTTTTTTCCTCAAAAACCCCCAAAAGCTTTTCATTCAGCTTCCTGGCAGTAATCAGATCCTTCCCGAAGGGCTTTTCAATAATAAGTCTGTTCCAAGAATCTTTCTTTTTAGCAAGGTTATTTACATCGATTCCATGTATAATCCTCTCAAAACACTCCGGAGCAACGGCAAGGTAGAATATCCGGTTCCCACCGGTACCGTTTTTACTGTCCAGTTCATCCAAAAAGTCCTTGAGCCCCAGATATCCACTTTGTTCCGCAAAATCAAACTGGAAATAAAAGATTCTCTCCTTAAGCCTTTCCCATAAAAGGTCATCGATTTTATTACGGGAGAATTTCTTAAGTGAGTCAAGGACCTCATTCCTGTACTGGTCCTGTGTTTTTTCCCTTCTGCCTGTAGATACGATTGCGAATTTTTCCGGCAGCAGTCTATTATAAATTAAGTTGTATAAAGCAGGCATCAGCTTTCTGTGGGTTAAATCGCCTGTGCCCCCAAAGATGACCATTATTGCAGACAAATTTACATCATTTCCTGTTTCCTTGTTCATGCTTAACATAATGCCCCCTATCTTGCTATATCCGTTTGCATAAATCTTTTCACCAAAATTATAAAAATCGTTCTCTATTCGATATGGATTCTCAAATGCATATCCAATTCACTATCAATTGTCATGCTTACTTCGTTTTTTTTCTGAAGTGTTTTTTCATTCTTATAAGTCCACAATGGCACGTCAACATCTAGCTTATTGCATAATAAAACCATTACTTCCAGAAATTCCTCAACTTTATCCGAATGTAATTCCTGCACTGCTGACTTTTGTATGGCTCCTCTTTCTTGCACCTCAATAGTCATTGTTTTCATAAAATCACCTTTACTCCCTTTTTCATCCTCTGAATTCTGCTCGTATAACCGGATTAAACCATTTCCCAACAGGCTGCATCAATGCTTCAAAAAATATCGTGGCAATAGCTGTCACTCCCCATCCTCCAGGCAGCAGAAAGGAAAAACAACTCCAAAATATAACCAGTAAAAGAGATAGCCATTTAAAGGTTTTTCTTCTTCTTCGGTTTTTCTGGGTTATATTCTTGTGCTCCACAGGTGCATATATTGCAGTAATATTGAGTGAAACCAGTAGCAGTGCTGCTTTTATGGGCATAATCAGTGTTATGTACCGACCTGATAAAACAGCGGCAGAAAATATTATAAAGGATACAATCAGGCATCCAAGATAGGATTTCGCGTGATATCCTCCTGTCGCTAATCGGATCGAACTATAGATACATAAAGATAACAAATAATATCCTGTCTGGGATATGATAGAGAATATAATCAGGTAAATTATGACCTTCGATAGTTCATTTATAAGTATTTCAAGTCCGAATTTGCGTGAACTAATCTGTGCTTCATTCAACTCCGGATTATACTTCTTGATTTTAGATAGCAGCGTATTGATTACGATCTGCATTCACTTCCTCCTTGACATCGAACTCCATGATAAATTCTGTCATATCAGACGTACTGGCTGCATGGATTTTACCTTTATTCTTTTCAACAAGCTGCTTTACAATGTACAAGCCGATACCGTGATCGATATTATCAGATTTGGTTGTTACACCCTTATCAAAAATAGTATCCATCAGATGAAATGGAATAACGGGTCCATTGTTTGCTATCCTTAGAAGGAATTTGTTATTTTTTATATATGTTATAAATTCAATTCTCTTTTCCGCAGCTTCAGGCAAACTCTGCATACACTCAATCGCATTGTTTATGATATTCCCAACGATACCTGCAACGTCACTTTCATCAGCCTTAGCCAGTGTGAACTGGGCGTCAATATTTACAAAAAAATCAATGTCTTTCTCTATGCAGATATGATTTTTTATAGCAAGCAAGCCATCAATATAATCGTTTCCCGTTTCAAAAAAACGATAGGACATTTTCAAGTCTGTTGTCAGTCTCTGCAAATAGTTGTCAATTGACACTAAAGCATTCGGTTTTCCAAGCTTGCATATGGCATAGACTGTCTGAACATGATTCAAAAAATCATGTTTTTCTCTTCGTATGACTTGTATGACCTCTTCCAGATTCTTTACATATTCCTCCAGAATCTTTTTCTTATTCAATATATTTTGAATTTGCTCACGTTCCTTCATATCGAAAATGGATAGTATCAGACTCAATGCATAAATCAAAACCATCAATAGAATATACTCTGATTTATTCTTTAACTCACCAATGCTAAAATTGATGCTTCCAATAAAAAGGGTCATTAGAAATAGCTGAATAACAACATACATATATTGTCCGCTATTTGATTTTAGTACATTTATTCTCAACTTTTCACTTTTTGAGAAGTAGACCGTCAATGCAAGTGCAATCTGGACAACCTTCGATGTCCATGCAAACATTGGGTAATACAAAGGATGCATCATCAGTGCATTTAAATCTATTCCCAAAATAACCAGCCAAATACCCGATACAATCGTATCTATGATAGCAATAAAAAGTCCTGTGACGACAATGACAATCACCGCATTATAAACATTTGTTCTGGTGACAAAGCTTAATATCAGAATTGTAGCTAGAAGTGCCGCTATTGTATGAATTCCCAGCGGAAGATACATTGAAATAAAGAGTATTAGTACCACATAAAAAAGGATGAAGAGCACACACTTTACTTTGCCCTTTTTAATAAAATCCTTCTTATTGACAAGAGCGATATAAAACATAAGAAAAATAAAAGATTCAACTAAAAGCAGAGCAATGCTATTAACAAGATTTAAATACATATCATCACACTAAAATAAAGGGGGAGAATTGTGTCCCCCCTTTTATTTTACTATCTCCTCTGGGCATTCCGGCTGATTGGATAAATAAAATGACCACTGTGTTGCACCAATGGCTGCCACTCTGTACGATGCGGCGGATAGCGCCTGAAAGATCAGCGATACGATTTTTTTCATACATGAACACCCCTTCTTTTAATTGATAATTGTATCATACTATACATAAAATGAAAATACTGTCGAATCATGTTATCCAACTGAAATTTATTTTATTTTCTTATTTTACATAATTATTTTTCATTATGCTGGGACAAAAAGAAATGCCCCAATGTTGGGGCAAAACCTGATCTATTTTTTCTTGTTCTGATTTTCCCGGTTCAAGCGAGCCATCCAGAGCTGATACTTCATTTTGGAATCAATTTCTTTCTGTTCTCTGGTAGAAAGACAGCCGGAATTCGTCTTGCATTTTTCAAGCAGTTCTCTGTAAGTCATTCGAAATCACCTCTCTGCTACTAATATATGCAAGCTGCAAATATGTTGTACTTTATGTTAACGAATGAGTTGAATCAATAGCCCGATTTTGTTATTTGATCGATCTCCCTGCAGCATACTGTGACGGAGCAACCCCCATCCATTTCTTGAAGCACTTACTGAAATAATACACATCGCTAAACCCCAGTCTCTGACCGGCTTCTGAAACGGTACAGCCATCTGTGAGCAATTCTCCCGCTTTTCGTACACGTATTCCGATAAGATATTCGATTGGCGGCTTTCCGGTAACCTCCCTGAAGATAGTGCCCAAATAAGAAGGACTGAGAGAGGACACATCCGCCAGATCTTTCAGTGTGATGTGTTGTGAATAATTTTCTGTCATGAAGTCAATAACCTTTTCCACTTTGCGATACTTGGAATACTCTACCTTACTGCGGTCATTTAATACAAGTAATAACCGGATAATCTCCATAAATACCGCTCTACACCGGATCGTTTTATCTCTTCCACCGGAAATCCACGCCCTTGTCAACTGATCAAACAGATCGACAAGGCTGGAAAACAGATAAGGGTCCTGTATTATTTGTCCGGATTGAAGCGGAAGCTTGGGCGAACAAAGCTCCCAGCAATTCTCCTGCATTAACGGGCACGTATAGTCAAAATCTACTGCAAAGCATTTCATCAGGTTACTCTCGATTGTATAAGCTGCCCGCAGGTCGCCTGGTTTGAAATAAACCAGAGAACCTCTGGTACCGATGTACTCATTGCCATTGATGTTGAAAACAGCCTCGCCATCATAAATCAGTATCAGGTTATGCCAGTTATATACATCTTTTTCTATCTTCCAGGCAGGTGTACAGAGTCTTTCTACAATATGAAAAAACTTCGGTGAGATATTCTGGAGCAGCTCAGTATCCCCGGTCACCATAACCCTCCTTTATTGCGGCATTCAATGAGCGCTTGCGCGAATTGTACGCTAAAACGCGTCTTTGCATCGCAAAATACGCTGTGGGCGCTTTAGTGCCTTCCTTACGCGTTTTGTGTGTATCACGCCGCGAACATTTGATAAACATCGTGAGATTTTACAAATACAATTATATATTACATGGTGTTCAACATCAATATTATGCTACCATTAACCTGTCATGGCTTTTAACAATTATTAAATAATACAAAGGGGTGGGCAGGATGTTATTTGATCTGGATATGAAAAATTTCTGGGAGGTAAACGCCAAATGCATGGATTTGTCGGCGGATATTCCAAGAGTGCCGGTAAGCATCCATCTGGACGGTGATTGGATCTGTGAGTATATGAAACTGGATAATGCAAAATATTACTCCGATTTCGAATACCAACAGGAACATCGTAAGAGATGCAATGAAATCACACAAAAAGAATTTGCCTATACGATTCACCCAAGTATTGATTTTGGTGTCATTATGGATGCCTCGGTCTACGGAGGTACGGTCCATTATGAGTCAAAAGCCACTCCTACACTAAAGCCGGTTATATCAGACCCAGAGGAAATTGATGCCTTTGTGGAAAAAATGGATAAGGCGGATATTCTGGAGCAGGGTCTGGTACCTAAATACCTCGAGTGGAGAGAGAAAATCAGAACCCAGTATGGAATGGACCTGACATACGGTGGCGGCATCAAAGGCTGTGCCACCATGCTGGGTCAGCTGTGCAGCATCACAAATTTCCTGACCTGGATCATGACGGACCCGGATGAAATTCACAAGCTGGTCTCATGCTGGCTGAGGACAACAAAACGCTATATCAATACGCTTCGTAAAGTGACAGGCTTTCCTGCACAGCAGCGTGGATTTTCTTTCGCAAGTGATGTAGCAGGGATGCTGTCACCCCAGTTATACAGGGACTTTATAATGGAAGCGGAAAAAGAGCTTTATGATCTATATGCTCCCTCTGCTACAGACTCCAGATTTTACCACGCCGATTCCCATATGTTCCATCACCTTGACACACTAAAGGACATGGGCGTTAATCAAGTCAACATTGATCCGTATATTACTCCCCAACAGATCCTGGACAAAATGCCCGATGTGGTGGTCTATGGTCAGATACCCCCCACTAAAGTACTGCTTTACGGCACTCCCGAGGAAGTGTATGCATGTGCGAAAAGGGACATCGAGCAAGCCGGTCCCGGCAAGCATCTGGTACTTTGTACGGCCGGAAGCATCAATCCGGGTACGTCCTTCGAAAACCTAAAAGCAATGTGTCGTGCTGCAGAGGATTTTGGATATATATATTGATAATATGTTTACGGATATGTTCTGCAAGGCGCAAATGCCGATATCAGTCAATTCGCTCAGGAAGTCAGGTGGAGACTGAACTCCACCTGACCAAAGAAGTTAATTCATTCCGTCTTCATTCATCACCGACCTGTAGAAGTCAGCATCTTCTTACTGCACAAGGTTAAGTTTTCGCTGAAGTACTGATTTTATTGCCGGAGCTGGGCGGTGCATTGCTTCGTTCCAGCTTCCGTTGCATAATAAAATAGAATATCAGGTGGATGGCCGCTGTTAAAGTCCATGATATAGGATAGGACATATAAAGGGTTTGCAGTTCCCTGTGCCATGCAAATACTGTGTAGACCCAGGTGATCCTGACTCCGACCACACCGATTATGGAAACAAGCATCGGAATCAGTGATGTTCCTATACCTCTTAACATTCCGACTAAAACATCCATAATCCCGCACGTAAAATACGTGCTGGTTATGATGGTGAGTCTGATCATCCCATAACGTATGACCTCTGTATTTCCCGGTGCATAAATACCCAACAGCGTTTCCCCGAAAACCTGAGCCAGCAGACCCAACCCAATTCCAATAATGGTAACCAGCAGTGCACAAATTCCAAACACGCGCCGGATGCGCCTATATTTTTGAGCACCGGCATTTTGTCCGGTAAAGGATAATGCGGTTTGATAAATCGCATTCATTGCTACATAAATAAAGCTTTCTATGTTGGCCGCCGCCGAATTTCCCGCCATAACAGCAGAACCGAACGAGTTAACGGAGGACTGAATCAGCACATTCGACATGGAAAAAATTGAACCCTGTATCCCCGCGGGAAGACCGATTTTCATGATACGAATAAACTCGTCCTTATGGAGCTTTATCTCTTTTATTTTTAATTTACAGGGACCGTCAAGCTTTATCAGACATAACACGATTAATACTGCTGATATAACCTGGGAAATAACCGTCGCCACTGCCACACCGGCGACTCCCATTCCAAAAGCGATGACAAAAATCAAATTCAATATAACATTGACAATACCGGCTATTGTTAAAAAAACAAGGGGCCTTTTGGTATCACCTGTTGCTCTTAAAATAGAACTCCCGAAATTATAAAGCATAGAAGCAGGCATGCCAGCAAAGTAAATACGGATATATAAGGTTGCCTGATCCAGCACATCAGCAGGGGTATCCATTGCAGTTAGCAATATTTTGGCCATACCAATTCCAATAATGCTTACCAGAACACCACTGACAATACTTGTTGCTATGGCAGTGTGAACCACCTTGCTTACGTTATCCCATTTTTCTGCGCCGTAATACTGCGCCACTATAACACTGGTTCCGACGGATAAACCCATAAATACACTGATGATCAGGTTTGTAAGAGACCCGGTGGATCCAACCGCTGCAAGGGCCGTGCTTCCGGCATAACGCCCTACAACGATGACATCGGCCGCATTATACAGTAGCTGCAAAATGCCGGATAGCATCAGTGGGATGGAAAAAGTTAATATCTTCATAAATAATGGGCCGTTGCACATGTCTATCTCATATTTGGAATATTTCAATTGAATTCACCTGTACTAGTCTATTTCTCTCTAAATTCAATATTCTATTGCTATTAACTGAACATGTCAAATGGCAATAACAAGCATCAAAGCGGAAACAACAACATTCTTCCATTCATATTGTGGTTTTTTAGAATTTATTATAATATAAATACGTAATTGTTGGTTAAGTTGGTATTTTATTCTTACTTTTGTATGAGGAGGTTGCTATGATGATTTGTCCAAATTGTAAAGTCACCTATTCCTTTGGTCAGAAGTTCTGTAAGACATGCGGCAGCAAGCTGGAAGAGGTGCCCTCAAGTCCGGTTAGTCCAATAAATACATCACAGTCCGGAGGCTCCGGATATGCAGGCTCTGCCGCAACAGCAAACAGAATGCGCAAGGCGCATGAAGTCGAATACAAGGTACACGGTGAAGATATCCAGTTCGTGGAGATTATGCTTGACCCCGGCGAGACCATCATTGCTGAAGCAGGTGCCATGATGTACATGGACAGCGCAATTAAAATGGATACTATTTTTGGTGACGGTTCCGGGAAAGAAGGTAATGACTTAATGGGCAAGCTTTTGTCCGCGGGCAAACGCGTGATAACCGGAGAGAGCCTGTTTATGACTTCCTTCACCAACACTGCCGGTCTAAAGCGATGTGTTTCTTTCGCAGCTCCTTATCCCGGAACAGTGGTACCTTTTGATCTGGGTGATTATGGCGGATTGCTGATATGTCAGAAGGATTCTTTCCTTTGCGCAGCAAAAGGTATTTCCGTAGGTATTGCCTTCCAAAGGAAAATCGGTGCAGGACTCTTCGGCGGTGAAGGCTTTATCATGCAAAAGCTGGAGGGAGATGGCCTTGCTTTCATGCATGCCGGCGGCACTATCGTGAAAAAGGACCTGCAGCCCGGTGAAACATTGATGCTCGATACAGGCTGCCTCGTGGCCATGACAGGAAATATCAATTACGATATCAAATTTGCCGGTAACATCAAAACTGCGTTATTTGGCGGCGAAGGTCTTGCATTTGCAACACTGACAGGTCCCGGAACCGTTTGGCTCCAGTCTTTACCCTTCTCACGCCTTGCCGACCGGATCTTCTCAGCAGGCAAGGGTAAAAACCGCGAAGAAGGCAGCGTTCTTGGAAATATCGGTATCGGCAGCTTTTTCGGAGGAAACAGCTGAGCTCATTTGATTCATCTCCTACAATTCTCCAAGGAAACTGGCTAAAAAATAAGAATCCCTGATCCGCTATATCCAAGCACTCAGGGATTCTATTCTGGTATGTATTAGCAGACTGAACATCAAAATGAAAACCTATTGACTGTTGTGCAATTAATCGTTGATTGCTTCAATACCAAGTCGTTTAAGCTCATCAAGGTGATCTCGCATGTTTTTGAGTGCCTCCGGAGAGTGTCCCTCCCAGTTCAAAAACTCGTCTACTACTCGCAGTGGGTGTTGAGTTCGGTAGGATCTTGTTGGGTTCCCCGGAAACTTCTTATCCGTTAGATTGGGATCATCCTCAATGGGACCTGTGGGCTCTACACGATAAATTCGACCGGGTTCGTCGCCCACTGCCAGTTCCGCTCCCCACGCGGCCGCATCCAATGTCGCAGTCAAATAGACGTAGTTAGCCTTCTTTCTCTCCCCATAATTGGAGCTATGGCCGGGTACCAGCAAGTCTCCCGGCTTCAGGACAGCTTTCGTACCATGGTAGAAAGGCCCGGGGTCCAATGTTTCGGACTGTGTCTGTTCGTTCTTTATATTCATTTCATATCCCTTCCCTTCATGAGAAACAAGCTGTTACCATCACCTGTTCCTCGATCATTGATAAATAGCTTTCACCGGGAGGATTCCACTCGATGTATAAGATCAGCAATTCGATTCGCGAACTCTGACCATAATTGCTTTGGCAGACCATGTCCCATTCCTTCAAAGGTTACCAGTTTGGAATTTGGAATAGCCGCTGCCGTGGCTTGTCCTCCACTGACAGCTACCATCTTGTCGCTTTCACCATGTATTACAAGAGTAGGTACGTGTAAAGAACGAAGTTGTTCTGTACGGTCACCGGACTTGATCACTGCCACAGCCTGCCGCAGCATACCTAGCGGATCATGGTCACGATCCCATGCACGTCCTGCATTTTCGGCAGTATAAACCTCGTCCAACGGGTACTTTGGAGAGCCGATTGCTTTGAGTGACCGAACTTGCCAATCTATGTAACCTTGCCGGTCATCACTTGGCGGTGAACCCAAATTGGCCAATACTGCCCAGTCAGGCTGCCCTACAGAGCTATCTCCAGTAGTGGACATCATAGAGGTCAGCGAACGAACCCTTTCCGGATACTCTATAGCAACTGTCTGAGCAATCATTCCACCCATCGATGCACCAATTAGATGTACACTATCGTATCCGAGAGCGTCCATCAAGCCAACCGTATCTGCTGCCATATCAGATAATGTATAGCTCACTGTAGAAAAATCTCCGGATTGCACTGCTGCAAAGTCTGGAATTGGTGAATCACTAAAGTGAGTAGAAAGTCCGGTATCCCTGTTATCAAACCGTATTAGATGTAAACCACGATCTGCTAACTCTATGCAGAAGCCTTCAGGCCAGTTAATCATTTGTGCACCTCCACCCATTATCAGGAAGACAGGCGGTAAGGCAGAGTTACCAAAACGCTGGTAAACTATTTTGATTTTTGACGGCCCAACATTAAAAACTTCTTCCACATCATGTTTTTTCATTGTATCCATGATTTCCCTCCCCTTTTATTAATAAGTAAATTATTACCAAGGCTACATTGGTTATATCATTATACTGGCATATGCAAAGCATTATAAGACTATATTTTCCATTACCCTTGTGTTATAATTAAAGTAGAGAGAATATTAAGAACTACTGCCTTGATGTGAGTCTGATTTAAACTTTCTGATCCCAATTTAACACAAAAAATTAATAAAAGTACTCATGCTTTTTCCATCCGATTGATTTGAGAATTAATTTTATGAGGCGAATGTTATGGTCAAAAGCGCAAATAAAATTGAAGCTGCTATATTTGTTTGAACAATAGTTCTTTGAGTGGGTAGATTTGATGTGGTAAAATGAAATTTGAAAACGGATGAAGAAAATGAGTGGAGAGCTAAACGCCTTGCATGATGATTTCCATATAGCTGTGGATGTTGCTATAAGGCAGCCAAGAAGCTGAATGTCTAATTGATGCAAAATGAAATGCTGCAAAAGTAGTATTATTTAAGTATGTAGAACATATGACATAAGGGAGTGTATAGAATGAAAGAGAGTACCAGCTACTATGTTATTTTAGGCATTATAAGCTTTGGAAATTTTTCAGGATATGATATTAGGAAAAAAATAGAAAAAGAAATAGGATACTTTTATAAGGTAAGTAACGGTCAAATATATCCGATATTGAAGAAGCTTGTGCTGCAAAAGAATGCCACCTTTGTTGCTGAGAAGAGTGATGGTAAGCCTGACAGAAAGGTTTATTCTATCACTGATAAGGGACGCGAAGTTTTAAAAGAATGGATGAACGAAGATGTTGTTAATAATGAGCTCTTGCTTAAGTTATATTTTGGGAGTAATGAGCCTATCAGTAGGAATATTAAAATTGTTGAGGATTTTAAAAAATCGAAAGCCATACATCTTAAGACGTATGATGACATTGCAGAACACTTCAATCTATCAACTATCAATTCTATACATGATTACTATAGCTATTTTACATTGCTTTATGGTCAGATGATTACAAAAGCTTATATTGATTGGTGCGATGAGGTAATCGGCGTGTTGGAGAAAATGAATAAGAGTGCGCTCTGATACTATAGGTATTGAATTATAAAGATTGGCAATTAATACAAAATTGCTGACCTCACACCTTGCAAACGTCAGTTAACTAGCCTGACCGATGAAAATCAGATTGACAGTGTTATAAATTACTAATATAATATGTCTAAATGACATAGGTCAATAAGATATATTGTTTAAAGATGCATTATAAAAGATGGGGGGTATGTTAAATGAGAAAAGGTTGGCTAATCATGTTATCCCTGATACTTGCGTTTAGTATTGCAGGATGCGGAACGACGGAAAGCAATGATTCAACTAAAGAAAATATTACACAAGCTACAACACAGCTTGAATCTGCTGCGGCAGATGAAAAGAAATCTACTGTCTATATGACCAAAGACATAAGCCCGGAAGCGATTATACGGATTTACCAAACCCTTGGAAGAGAGGCAAAGGGAAAGGTTGCGGTAAAGGTGCATATGGGTGAACCGGGAGGAAATAATTATCTAAAACCGGATTTGGTGAAGGATTTTGTTCTTTCGGTGAACGGTACCTTTGTAGACTCTAATACCGCTTATGGCGGTCTTCGTGCTAATACTGCCGCACATATGCAAGCAGCGGAAGATCATGGCTTTACAGCATATACCAAAGTAGACATTTTAGACTCCGAGGGCTCTGTGAGTTTACCTATTAAAAACGGTAAGCATCTAACCGAGGATTTGGTGGGGGCTCATTATAAAGATTATGAATTTTATGTAATTCTCTCACATTTTAAAGGCCACTCAATGGGAGGCTTTGGAGGAGCACTTAAGAATATGTCAATTGGTTTTGCTACTCCGCAAGGAAAGAATTTAATACATAATGCAGGAGAAGGAGATAAAAATTCATGGCTGCGAGGTGGCTATGATCAGGATGAATTTCTTGAGTCTATGGCTGAAGCGGCAAAAGCTATTGTGGATGATGCGGGAGAGAACATCATATATATCAACATTATGAATAATCTCTCTGTTGATTGTGATTGTGATGGAAGCCCGGCAGCACCGGCGATGGATGATATCGGTATACTGTCATCCCTTGATCCGGTTGCTTTGGACAAAGCTTGTGTGGATCAGATCTATGCGGCCGATGAACAGAAGAGTGCAAGCTTAAGAGCAAGAATACAATCAAGAAACGGAACTCATACTCTTGATTACGCAGAAGAATTGGGTATTGGCAGCAAGAAATATGAACTGGTAATGATTGATGAGTAAAATAATTAGCCGAGAATTAATTTATATCTGGTACTATGCTTCAATACAATTCGAACAGATATTTAAATACTGGTTGATTGGTATTTTGTTGGGCTCCTCTATATCGGTATTTGGTAAAAATAAAATACATAAGTTATTTTCCTCAATGCAAAATAGTCACTGGGGAATTTTAGGGGTGATACCTGCAAGCTTATTAGGAATAGCCTCACCTCTTTGCATGTACGGAACGCTTCCTATTGCGGCCTCCTTTTCCGAAAAAGGAATGCGCGAGGAATGGCTTGCGGCTTTTATGATGAGCTCGATATTACTCAATCCACAGTTGCTAATATTTAGTTCTGCTCTCGGAACTACTGCAATGGTAATCCGCTTCTTGTTCAGTATGCTATGTGGTATTGCAGCAGGAATTTGTATACGCATTTTTTATCGAGGCAAAAGCTTTTTTAACTTCAATGGTTTTGGAACGGTTAGTAACAGAGATACAGACCCGAACCTTTTGCTTCGGCTAGTTAAGAATATCGGGAGGAATATAAAAGCAACCGGAGGGTATTTTCTGATAGGTATACTTCTCTCGGCATTATTTCAACGCTATGTACCTTCTGATACCTTTGCCAATTTGTTTGGTAGACAGCATAGATTCGGAGTGCTGATGGCTGCCACGATTGGTGTTCCGCTATATGTGTGCGGAGGTGGGACCATTCCGCTGCTTGCCGAGTGGCTGCAGTCAGGTATGAGTATGGGTGCGGCCGCAGCTTTTATGATTACCGGTCCTGCGACAAAAATAACAAACCTCGGTGCAGTAAAAGCAATTCTGGGAATGAAGCAGTTTGCGCTTTATATTCTATATATTGTTATGTACTCATTAATTACAGGAGTATTAGTGAATATTATGTAATCCTTCGATGACCTGAAAAATGAACTGGATATGAAACGCTTACATTGTCACAGCGACGATACGACTGAAGAGAAGATGTTCGTAGCTGGGGCTAAATCCTAAACTCCCGGAAAATTATACTATACAGAAATAGTTTCGAGCCAATTAGGGATTTCCTCTGTGGACAGGCCTAAAGCATTAATGATATCACGTTGCTTCTTTGTGATCGGAGATAAGAGTTTTT
>JAEZLF010000245.1 GCA_023435925.1 Bacillota bacterium | reverse complement strand
CTTAAAGAGCGATGATCCCTTTTGCCAGGTCTTTATTATCGCTGCTAAAACCGATATACAATTCATAATCCATATGTTCGAGTTCCCACCCGGATATTGCGGGATTATACCACATAAGCTTTTCGATTGGACAGGATATCTTTACTTCTTTTTCTTCTCCCGCTTTCAGCTCTACCCGGGTAAATCCACGAAGTACTTTTACCGGTCTGTCGATACGTGAATTCGCGAAACCCGCATACATCTGAACGACCTGTGTACCATCAACAGTGCCTGTATTGCTGACTTTGCAGCTTGCATAGACATTGCTGGAATCGGCAGAGAAAGATGGCTCCGACATCGCAAACTGTGTATAGGACAAACCAAACCCAAAAGGCAGCAGTGGTTCAACACCCTCCTTCTCCAATTTCGTATATCCATGGTAATAGTCATACCATTGCGAGTCGGTATCCCATTTGACCTGTGGAAGGTCGCTTTCTTTATAAGGGACAACAAAGGGAAGCTTGCCGCTGGGGTTTACATCTCCAAACAGGATCCCGGCCATGACATTTCCACCCTCCTGCCCTGCATAATAAGCCATAAGTATAGCGCTGACACTATCCTTCCATTCTGTCATCATGATCATGTTACCGCCTATTAAAACAACAGCAGAATTTGAATTAACAGGTCCCACTGCTTTGATCAGCTCTACTTCATCCGGATGCAGGCCGAGGTTGGTGCGATCGCCGCCCTCTGCTTCGGTATACCCATTTTTCGGGTCTTCCGCAATATATTCTCCCTCGTCATTATGATCATAGCCCGCAACGAAAATCACCGCATCCGCTTTACGTGCCGCAGCAATCGCTTCTTCGATATCACTTCCGTCGCAGTATATGATTTCCTTATCTCCGACTAGATTCTTCAAGCCTTGATACGGCGTAACGATATAAGCAGGGAAAACGCGGCTGGAACCCCAATCTCCGATCACTTCCTTTTTGCCAAGCTTGCCGATTAAAGCGACTGACTTGACAGTCTCTTTACTGAACGGGAGTATGTTGTTGCGGTTCTGAAGCAGAGTAATGCCTTTGCTTGCCGACTCCCTGGCCAGTGCAATATGTTCTGCGTTTCCCACATATGATTCCTTTGGGTATTCTTTATTGTCCGCTTCCGTGAATACCAGAAGAGTCCTTATAATTCGAAGGGCGGCATCATCGATCCTGGATTCCGGTACAAAGCCATCCTGAACCGCTTTGAGTAGTTTATCTCCAAAGAATTGCGTACAGCACATTTCAATGTCCTGACCGCCATTTGCCGCTTCAACAGTATCCTTGACACCCCAGACAAAGTCGCTCATGACAAATCCGTCAAAGTCCCATTCCTTCTTTAGCACCTGATTCAGCAAATATTCATGATGCCCGCAATGTATTGACCTGTATAGGTTGTAGGAGCTCATTACGCTAGCTGCCCCTGCGTCCAGGCAATCCTTGAAATGCGGCAGAAAAACTTCACGCTCCGTACGCTTATCACAATCAACACTAACTTTAAACCTTGAAATTTCCATTTGATTAAATGCATAATGCTTGATACAGGCAACCACATTTTTACTCTGCACACCTTTCGTAAGCGCAGCACCCATTTGCCCGATATGAAACGATTCTTCACCATAGGTCTCCTGACTGCGGCCCCAACCTGGATTATATGGTAGATTGATGCATACGCCGGCAAAAGTATTTCCACCAAATGCTCTGACTTCTTCACCGATCGCTTGACCTATCCTTTCCTCCAGATCCGTATCAAAAGAAGCTCCGCGGAGCATGGAAACAGGGTAACAGGTGCTTTCTCCGGATCCGCATACCACTCCTCGGGGTCCATCTGCAAACAGCATGGGAGGTACGTTTTTCCTCTCAATACCTCCTGCAGGATATGGTACTATGTTATAATGACTTCCCGCTTCCTTTGCAACGGCCTCCTTAAACATTTTTTCCAGAGACCAGTTTCCTCCCATCAGCGAAATCTTCTCTTCCAGCGTAAGATCCTTAATAATTTCCTTTGCCTTTTCGGTATAGGAAAGGCGATATTCCTTATTGCACTTCATAATTCCTCCTTTTCTGCCTCCGTCAGGAGACACAAAAACAGTAATATCAACCTTTTACGGCTCCTGCCATCAAGCCCTTGACCAATTTATCCTGAAGGATAATAAATAGAATGATCATCGGAAGCACTGTTAAGACCAAAACAGCCATAATGACCGGTATATTCATCGAATGCTCACCCTGGAAAGCATTTATTGCAAGCGGTAGAGTCTTAGCTGACTTTGACTGAGTTAATGTATTTGCAAACGAGAATTCATTCCATATATTTACGCCATTATAGATTGCAAGCGTAGAGAGACCGGACTTTGACAAAGGTAAAATGATACTGAAAAAGTTTCTAAACTTATTACAACCGTCAATCTCCGCCGATTCCTCAACCTCTTTGGGTATCGCAGCCATAAAGGAAGTAAGAATGTAACAGGCGATTGGTATCGCAAATGCAATATTCGGGCCTATCAATGCCCAAAGTGTATCATAGACTCCAAGCTTCGTTGACATCTTAAAAACGGGAATCAACGTCACGTGGATGGGGATGGACATACATGCAACAATAAACCCATAAATAATATTTCTAAGCTTGAACTGCATCCGCGATAACGGGTATGCCGCACAAGCTGTTATAAACAGCAGAATCGACAGTGAAACCAGCAGAACAATCACACTATGGAAAAAGTAATTCAAGAAACCTTTCGACAAAATAGTGATAAAGTTTGTAGGATACCATGAATCAGGTGGCTGAAAAACACCTTTCTGAAGCATTTCGAACTGTCCCTTGAAAGCATTCATCACCATATAAATGAAAGGAAGCCCTGTTATAATAAGCCAGAATAATGCAAGGATAACTGCAATAATCCATGCCGTTTTGCTTTTTATTTTTTGTACAACATATTTATCCATCATGAATCTTCCCTCGCTCGAATCAGTCTTTGAATAAGCAATGCAATCCCGGTAACCAAAACAAACATACCGGCTGCCGAAGTTGAACCATAACCCATCTTAAAATGCTTGAATGACATCTTATACATGTATGTGGCCATTAACTCAGTAGCAGTACCAGGTCCGCCGCCTGTCATAACATAAATCAGGTCAAAATACTTCAGTGAACCGATTAATGAAAGAATGCACGCAGTACTCACAACCGGTCGCAATATCGGAAGTGCTATATGTCTAAAATACTGTCCTCTTGTTGCGCCGTCAATAATAGAAGCTTCATAGATATCTACACTGATATTACTGTAGCCTGCAAGAAAATAAACCATATAAAATGGAGTATACTGCCACGCAACAACACAAATAACAGCATACAATGCATGTGGAGCACGGCCCAGCAAATCGATCTTTCCTCCGCCTAACGCCTGAGAAATCGTTGTAACGATCCCGCCGGTTGTAGCCAGTACATATGAAAAGAGAAAGCCAATTGCGACAGATGACATTAGCAGGGGTAAAAACCATGCAACTTTAAATATATTTACCTTTCTGCCCCCCGCATCCAAAAATGTTGCCAGGGCAATAGCGATAGGCATCTGTAAGCATATGGAGCAAACCATAAGAATAATGTTGTTTATAAATGCCTTCCAGAATGCATCGTCCGCTATCAGATCCTTCCAGTTTTGCAGTCCAATAAAAGTCTTGTTGGCAGAAATACCATTCCATTCATATAAGCTTGTTTCAAATGTAGAAAAGATAGGATATATAATGTAAATCATCATCAAAAGCATGACAGGCGCAAGAAATACCGTTGCTGCAATACGTGTGCTTTTCTGCCTGCTATGTACCAGGGATACATCATTCATGGCATGTTACCTCCGTTAACGATAATGTTGCATTAAGGCCGGAAATATATTTCTTAGTTATGAGGAAGCCCACAGTAAGTAGTTCTTGTATTTACTGCGGGCTTATCTCCCTGTTTGCCTTATTCTGTAATATGTGTATTATTTAGCACGATATTTTACTATAGCTGCCTGTAACTCTTTATTCGCTTGTTCCGGCGTCTTTGTCAAACCAAATAATTCCTGGCTGGTTGATTTGTGGACTTCAGCGACCTCAGGCGGCAAGTACTGATCATACCACAGCTGCACGTTGCTTGCGCTGGAGAAGTCTTTCCATACCTGCTGCATACAGGGATCCGTAAGGGTATCACCCATGCCTTCAATAGAAGGTAAGTTGCCTGCGTCGACCTGTGCTTTGTTATAGGTGTCATCGTTGTAGAACTGTGTAGCAAGAACAAAGCATGCATTGAGAAGATCCTTGTCATCACCGGTGTTGAAAGAGAAGCCGTTTCCAATTGAAGTACCAACAACAATACTCTGATCAGCAGAGCTGGTCTCCAGTTTCGGGAATGCAAAGTAACCGATATTTGCGGTATACCACTCCGCATTATCACCCTTCATGGCTCCGGACTGCCACGTACCATGAAGCATCATAGCAGCTTCTTCCGTATACATCAGCTGTCTGTCCTGGCCGTCGTCCGGGCTCAGACTGTTAACGCCCTCTGGGAAATACCCGGCCTTGACCCATTTCTGAATCGTCTCACCGGCAAACTTAAATGCATCGGATTCAAAGGATCCGGTACCGTCAACCGCCTTGTTGAATTCCTCAACGCCGCCAAAACGGGATGCCAGATACATGAAATACATGGATCCTGTCCATTTGCTTTGGTTAGCCAGAGCGAATGGTATGTATTTGTTTGCTTTTAAAGTCTCACAAGTTGCCTCCAATTCGGAAATGGTCTTGGGTATGCTCAAGCCTAATTTGGAGAATATGGTCTTGTTGTAGTAGATTCCGCTGCCGGCCAGACCGCCATATGGAACCGCATAGATCTCACCCTTGTAGGTACTTTGTGCAATAGCAGCATCAAGGAATGGTACCTTGTTATATTTATTCATCAACTCCGTAATAGGTACTGCAAATCCGGATTCAATGTATTCGTTCATTGGACCGCCACCCCAGTGTATGTACATGTTGGGGCATTGTCCGGAACTCATGGCAATGACTAATTTTTCCTTGTATGTATCGTTCTGTACATGATTGCTGTCGACCTTGATGTTTGGATAGGCAGCCATGAAGCGTTCTACTGCCGCCGGTTGAATAATGCTTGCAGGTTCATCGGTAGCAATGTCCCAAAGGGTAATTGTCATGTTCTTGTCTGTTAATTTGAGAGTGCCATCATCCGCAACCGGTTCTGCAGGAGCAGGAGCAGCCTCTTCCTTTGTGGCTTCTGCCGGAACACTCTTATCCGGCTCAGAAACCGGTTCGGTTTTGCTGCCGCATCCTGCCATCAATGAAAAAATCATCATAACGGCCAATAGAAGTGAACAGATCTTTGTGAATCTCATAACTGAATCCTCCTTTTTAATATGTATTACTCTAC
>JAEZLF010000211.1 GCA_023435925.1 Bacillota bacterium | reverse complement strand
AATGGGTATGACATGGGAAGGGTGCTGCACATAGGCCGTTGCCCGCATATCCAAAATAGATTCGTTTTTAAAAGAGGTGTAGTTCTTCACCTTAAACATCAATAGCATAAAATTACCTCCGAGATAGTTTGCTTCTACTATATAGTATACCCACTATTTTATATAAGTCAATCATATTTACGATAATTTCGTAAATATTTAATATTTATAAACGATATCAGGTTATAATACATTAATAATTCTGTTTTTATCGTTAATAAAAATCAACACTAAACTTGCTCTCTCCTTTACAGTGGATCTCTATATTTTTACAAAACACGAGAATACGATCAACTCTGTTTTTAACAACATCTTCATCATAAGCTCCACCCTGGCAAATAGCCTCGCTTAGAGTATCCTGTATCCATCCTTCATCCAGAGTAGGGGAGTGGAAGCAGGCATCTTTGCCCAATTCAATCCTGGTCGCGCAACGCCAAACAACCTTGCCCCGTTCAGCTCTCCGACGATAAGATGCACCGCAATCGCCGCACACAAGCAAGTTCCCCAGAAGATATTTACCGTTATATTTACTGCCGCTGATTTCGAGGGTGCCATCCTCATTACTGACAAGCCTTGAACGCTTGGCCGTTTCCTCCTGAACCTTGTCGAATACTTCAGCAGAGACAATGGCTGGATGGCTGTCCTTCACATAGTATTTGTTGCGCTGTCCATCATTTTTTCTTTTCTTACCGGTCATAAAATCCTCAGTAAAGGTCTTTTGAAGCATGGTATCGCCTTTGTATTTCTCATTGGTTAACATCCTTTGGATCGTTTTTGTATCCCAAATCTCCTTGCCCGTTACAGTCTTAATCCCTTGGGATTCCAAATAGACCTTAATTTGTCCCAACGACAGTCCTTGTAAATATAAGTCGAAGATTTTTCTGACTACTTCTGCCTGCTCAGGCACAATGACAATCTCACCGTCAACGCAAGTATATCCCATGAAATTCTTATACTTAGAGTAGATTTTACCCTTTTCAAACTTGCGCTGTATTCCCCATTGAATATTCTCGCTTATATTCCGGCTTTCGTCCTGCGCCAGCATACCCCGCAGTGTAATTTCAAATTCTTTATCCGCTTCGATTGAATCCACCTTCTCATTTTCAAAATGCATATTGATTCCTCGCTCTCTTAAAAATCTTATTATTTTCAAAACCTCCAGAGTATCTCTTGATACCCTGCTGATTGACTTTGCGATAATGTAATCTACTTTGCCGTTCGCCGCTTTTTTGAGCAGTTTGTCCAAGCTTTTTCTGCCACTTCGGCGAAGCCCGCTTTCAATATCATAATAAACACCCGCAAAAATCCAGTTGGGATAGCTTTTTATCATCTTCGTGTATGCACTTATCTGAATCTCAAGGCTGCGTAGCTGCTCCGGACCAGAAGTGCTGACCCGGCAGTAAGCGGCAACTTTGAGCTTTTTATTCTCTTTGGGTTTAGCAGGTATAATCCTTACATTTTTCATTGTCCTTCACATCTATATAAAATGAGACACCCATTTATATTCTACCAAAAAGAAAAGACGTGAGGGGATTCTCTCACGTCAAAGCATATTTTTTTGTCACAATCCCATTAAGCCTTGCAATGTCAGCGTTCCGCACGTTGCAACAGGATTATGGCTTCCACATGTCCCATATTGGGAAACATATCAGCATAAATCAATTATCAAACGATTTACTCCAAAAGTCAAACGATTTGCCCAAAAAATGCACACCCCTTCAAATATTTAACGATTCTACCCGGTTATCTACAGAAGAAATTGAAAACGAAGCACCACTTTACTGAAAAACCATCCAACAAAACGCTACTATTCACCTGCGCCAAACCGCTAATCCTTATTTCAAGCCTTTCAAGCCCAATAAAAAACCACCTACCGATAAAATACTTTTTATCAATAGATGGTAACTTATAAGCTTTTTGCTCTGCAAAAAGTAACATATGTTGCTTATGCCGCCTTCGGCGGATAAGCTTTGGTGGGCGTTACAGGACTCGAACCTGTGACTTTCACCACGTCAAGATGACACTCTACCAGCTGAGTTAAACGCCCGCATCTCTCCTTCAAGAGTAATTCTATTTTAAAGCCTCAGACCCACATTGTCAAGGGTCAAAAAATTATGTCCTTTCACCAAAAGTGTTGGTGTATGCAACCGCGAAAAACAGGAATCTGTCATTGATTCAAATCAGAATTACTATCAGAATAGTCTATGATAGCCTTCTGGCAATTCCTACACAGATAAGTAACAACAGCCGAGCCCCTCACAAATGATAATTCAGAAAGGACAACCGAGTCAGTGTGAAAATAAGCTCTTCCAAACAGTTTTCTCTTTTCTCCTTTATGCCATGAGATCTCCTGCGGGCTTTGAATCAATCCCTTTTCCATTTCATTATCGCAATACGGACATTTCATCGTTCATTCACCTTCACAAATTCAAGTTTGTCGAGATAAATATATCATTTCCTCCAGAGCAACACAAATGGAAAAAGGGAGTAAATTATCGGAAAGGCTCTGTAGTCCTGTCAAGGATCCCCTGCATATAAGCAATAAGCACACCATAGTTCACGATTGGTACTCCCGCCTCTTCTGCAGCTGTTATCCGGTGGCTCATCTCTTTTCTGTTCAGCATACATGCGCCGCAGTGAACAATTACACTGTAATCCTTCAGATTGTCCGGGAAATGATTCCCGCTGGAAAAGCTAAAATCCAGCTGTTTTCCTGTATACCGGCCGATCCATTTGGGCAGCTTGACTGTTCCGATATCCTCACATTGTCTATGGTGGGTACATCCCTCCGAAATCAGCACCTTATCTCCATCCTTCAATGCTTCAACCGCTCTTGCTCCCCTCATTAATTCCTCAAGATCCCCCTTGTAACGGGCAAATAAAATAGAAAAGGAGGTGAGTAATATGTCCTTAGGCGTTTCTGCAGAGACCTTTTCAAAGGCTTGAGAATCAGTAATGACCAACCTTGGCTTTGTTCCCAGCTTTTCCAGGGTATGCTTCAATTCAGTATCTCTTGTCACAATGGATATTGCTCCTGCTTCCAGGACATCCCTGATGACCTGCTGCTGTGGTAAAATCAATCTGCCTTTAGGCGCAGCGCTGTCAATGGGTACCACCAGCACAACAAAATCACCGGGCTTCAATAAATCCCGCACAAGGGAATGCTTTCCTTCGTCATCGGGAAGCATCCTGGACAGGAATTCCTTCAATTCATGCACACCCTCGTGACTGGAAGCCGATACGCACAGCACTTCCGCTCCCGTTTCCTTTGCATAACCTTGAACAGCTTCAACGTCCGGCCGATATAAATCACATTTGTTCATCACCACCACAAAAGGCAGCTTTCTTTCTTTGATCAGCGATATTGTATTCAGTTCTACAGTACCGACACCCTCACGGGCATCACATACCAAAATGGCTATGTCGGTTTTTGCCAGCACTTCATTTGTTTTTTGTATGCGCAGCTGTCCCAGCTCACCCTCGTCGTCAAGACCGGGGGTGTCAATCAGAAGCACCGGTCCAAGCGGCAGCAGCTCCATTGCTTTGTACACAGGGTCCGTCGTCGTACCCTTCACCTCTGATACGACAGAAAGCTGCTGATTGGCAATTGCATTAATCAGACTGGATTTACCGGTATTTCTTCTCCCGAACAGGGCTATGTGAGGCCTCTCTCCTCTTGGTGTGGCGTTCATACTCATAGGTTGCTCCTTTAAATATCAAAAGTCAATTCTGTCTCCATTCATTTTTACAAATACAAATCTCTCTCCCCGGCTTTGATCCGTACGATATTATCTATTGTGAGCTGTCTCACTTTTTCATTCAAAATCGTTGGAATATGCTTTTCAATGATCTGATCCGCTTTTGCTCTGAAAGAATCATCCCCATAGTCCTGGGCATATTCGCACAATGTAGTCAAAGCATTGGGGAGGCAAACGTTCTTAATATTTCCTGATTTCGCAAGGCTCATAAAGCGATCCCCGGTACGGCCCTTCCGGTAGCACGCCGTACAAAAGCTTGGAACCAGCCCTTCATCCATCAGCCACTCAATGATGGTGCCTGCAGGCCTGCTATCTGCCAATATGAACTGCGGCGCATTGGCCTCCCGCATGGCATATCCGCCCACCTCTACCGAGGAACCGCCGCTAACCTGTGAAATACCGATGGATATGAGCTTTTTACGTATTTCCATTGATTCTCTTGTTGATACGATCATTCCTGTAAAGGGAACCGCCATACGGATAATAGCCACCAGCTTCAGGAATTCCTCATCCGTTGGGACATAATGTGCTGCAGTATTATCCGCACCGTCTGCTTCCCGTATTCGCGGAACGGAAATAGTATGAAAACCGACATTGAAGCGTTTTTCCAGGTGCTCATTATGCAGTAATAAACCCAGAACCTCAAATTTGTAATCATACAACCCAAAAAGTACACCGCCCCCTACGTCGTCGATTCCTCCCTGCTGAGCACGATCAAAAGCAGTTGTATGATACCAGTAATCCCGTTTAGGGCCTGCAAGATGGAGCTTTTCATAGGTCGGCTGATGGTACGTCTCCTGGAATAAGATATATGTGCCGATACCTGCATTTTTCAACCTTCTGTAGTTTTCTACAGTGGTAGCGGCAATATTCACATTGGCCCGCCGTATTTCTCCATTTTTAAACTTCATATCATAAATCGTCTTTAGTACCTCTTCTATATACTCAATAGGGCAATTCACAGGGTCCTCTCCGGCCTCAACCGCAAGCCTCTTGTGTCCCATACTCTCAAGAATGCGGACTTCCTCCCGGATTTCATCCATGGTAAGTCTTTTGCGAGGATAATCGTGATCACAGCGAAATCCGCAATAGGCACATTTATTAACACAATAATCACTGACATAGAGCGGCGCAAACATAACGACTCGTTCACCATAGATATGTTTTTTGATATTTCCCGCTACTTCAAATATCCTATCCATATGCTTTGCGTTATCGGTTTGCAGTAATACAGCCACTTCGTGGTGGGTCAACCCTTCAAACCGATCTGCTTTGTCCAGTATATTTTCTATCTCCTGATCCGTTGCATCTTTTGCAGTCAGAAGCAGATTTTCAATGTATTTGCTGTCAATAAACTTCTCGTCACAACCATAATCTAACATTTTACGTCCTCCACTTTT
>JAEZLF010000200.1 GCA_023435925.1 Bacillota bacterium | reverse complement strand
TAAATTGCTTCCTGGGAAGGTCTCTGAAAGGGTAGGATTGGCAAATCATTGCATACAAAACAGATGCATCCTGCTCTCCTTCACACGAAATGGAGGTGATTTGCTGAGCCAGTATATCCAGACAGTTTTGCGGGACTTTTACATTCTCCACCTCATATTTCTTCGTCAAATAGGAGACAAACGCGGAATCCAGCAGGTCACCCCTTGTTTTGGGAATAATGACGCCTTTACTGGACGCATCCAACCTGTGGCCTGATCTTCCGATTCTTTGCAGCACCTGGGAAACGGAACCGGGAGCGCTGATCTGTACGACAAGATCAATACCTCCGATATCAATTCCCAGTTCAAGAGAGGAGGTTGCAACAAGACAGGTTATTTCACCGGCTTTCAGTTGGCGTTCCAGTTCCTGCCGGACCTCCTTTGAAACACTCCCATGGTGTGTTTTTACAAAATGCACCCCGGCAAGAGTGTTCAGCCCGGAAGCGACAAGCTCGGCTACTCTGCGGTTATTCACAAATATCAATGTGGATTGGTGAGCCTGAATCAAAGCCAGGAGCTCGGAATAAATGGCCGGCCAGATGGTGTTGTCCTTTAAGACCTTCAAATCCTTGACCGGCAGACTTACCAACAGTTCGAAGGACCTTTTCCGGTCGCAGTTGATAATGGAAACATTTCGTTTCGCGCCGGCAAGGAAATGTGCAGCTTCCTCCAGCGGATTGATCGTTGCGGAAAGACCAATACGTTTTAATGGCTTACCGGCTATCCGTTCCAATCGTTCAATTGTCACAGCCAGGTGAACTCCACGCTTGTTGGCGCAGATCGAATGAATTTCATCCAGAATCAGATATTCCACAGTAGAAAAAAGGGTTCTGTAGGAATCGGAAGTCAGCATGATAAAAAGGGACTCCGGTGTAGTGATCAATATATCCGGAGGATGTTTGCGCATTCTGGTTCTGTCTTTTTGAGGCGTATCCCCTGTTCTGACGGCGATTTCAATGTCGGGAAGGAACTGATGCAATCTTTCAGCCCGTTGCCTTATTCCGGCGATGGGAAGCTCAAGATTCCGGTATATATCATTATTTAATGCTTTGAGCGGCGAAATATAGACGATACGGATACCGGTATTTTTTGTATCCGACTGCTTACTCGTATAAATCCAATCCAGACATTTTAGAAAGGCGGCAAAAGTTTTTCCGGAGCCAGTTGGTGCACAAATCAGCACATTCCTGCCGGATGAAATCTCAGGCCAGCCTTTCCTTTGCGGCTCACTGGGTGTCCCTATATTTTCAAGAAACCAATCCTTTATTAACGGGTTGAAACTCTTCAGATTGCTATGTTCATCCATGGTTCAGCCACTATCCTTTTACCTTTTTCGCTTGCATACAGGTATATATTACCAAACATACGTTCGAATGTAAAGGGAAAAATTGAAGTAATATCCGAACATGGATAAGAAAATTAGTTCATTCTGCATTGCAGCATAGACTCAGGAGAATAGTGCCTCCACAAAGTCCTTTGAATCAAATGGCTGCAAATCGTCCATCTGTTCTCCGACACCGATCAGCTTGACAGGAATATCAAGCTCCGACTTGATTGCTATCACAATGCCGCCTTTTGCTGTTCCGTCAAGCTTGGTCAATACAATCCCGGAAATATCTGTGACCTCACTGAAGGTTTTGGCCTGTGAAACGGCATTCTGTCCTGTCGTTGCGTCCAGAACCAGAAGGTTTTCACGCTTTGCTTCCGGAAGTTCCCTGTCTATGATTCGGGAAACTTTCCGTAATTCTTCCATTAAATTTTTTTTCGTATGAAGTCTTCCAGCAGTGTCGCAGATCAGCACATCAACCTTCCTTGCTCTGGCTGCCTGAACGGCATCGTAAATAACCGCAGCCGGATCAGATCCCTCAGCCTGCTTGATCAGCTCTACTCCCGCTCTTTTTGACCATATTTCCAGCTGGTCGATTGCAGCAGCTCTGAAGGTATCCGCTGCCGCCAGCATGACTTTCTTTCCATCTTTTTTCAGCAGATTTGCTATTTTCCCAATGGAAGTTGTTTTTCCGACACCGTTGACTCCTATTACCATGATCACTGCCGGTGACGGCTCTATATCAAGGGAAGTGCTGCTATCACCCAATATTTCCACCAGCTGTTCCTTCAGTAATGTTTTCACTTTCAACGGATCGGTGACCTTACCTTCTTTCACCTTTTTCTTGACGCCTTCAATAATACGCAAGGCTGTGTCTATCCCGATATCCGAAGTGATCAGTGCTTCTTCCAGTTCGTCGAAGAGTTCATCGTCTACTTTCCCAAAGGAAACCAGTACCTGATCTATTTTTTCCGTAATTCCCTTTCGTGTTTTTGAAAGTCCTTCCTTCAGTCTGTCAAAGAATCCCATAATTATTGAACCGCCACCTTTTCTCCCATTTTCATTGATACAATTCTTGAAATACCGTGTTCCTGCATGGTTACTCCGTAAAGCATATCGGAGCCTTCCATGGTACCTTTTCTGTGTGTGACCATGATAAACTGTGTCTGATCAGAATAACGCCTCAGATACTCTGAAAACCGATATACATTGGCATCGTCCAGAGCTGCTTCAATTTCGTCCAGTACACAGAAAGGTGACGGACGCAGCCTCAAAATGGAGAAAAGCAGTGCTATTGCCGTAAAAGCTCTTTCTCCGCCGGAAAGCAGCATCATATTCTGCAGCTTCTTTCCGGGAGGCTGTACCTCGATCTCAATTCCGCTTTCCAGGACGTTTTCCTGATCTACCAGTATTAAACCTGCACGCCCACCATTAAACAGTTCCTTGAACACAATGCTAAAGTTCTCGTTAATTAATTTAAACTGTTCCAGAAATTGCTTTTTCATGATGGAAGTCATTTCCTGAACAACACGAAGCAGTTTTTCTCTGGCCTGCTCCATGTCATTTCTTTGATTACTCATGAACTCGTACCGTTCTTTTGACTTGACATACTCCTCAATAGAAGCTACATTCACTGTGCCAAGCTCTTTAATATTGTTCCTGAGCTCAGTAATCCTCTTCTGAGCCTGTGTCAGACTCCCGATCTCCTTTTTCAGCAGCAGTGCGCTTGAATAGGTCAGCTCATACTCATTCCACATTCTGTCTTGCAACGCTTCCATTTCAGTTTCCAGCCTGGCTTTTTTCACCTCTACCCTGGAGTATTCTTCCTGAAGCAGCAATATGTTTTTATTTGCATCATTAATCTTGTTGACAATGTCAAAAAGATCCTCTTCCAGTATCTTTCGTTCCTCGGCCAATCGGTCCAGCTCAAAGGTCTTGCCTGATTTCTCTTCCTCATGCTTCCGAATGAGCACGTTTAAGCTCTCATTTAATAACTCCAGCTTCTTTATTTCCTCAAGGGATTTCGTCTTTTCGCTTTCTTTTCTGGAGATTCCCTTCAGCAATGCGTCTTTCTCAGCGGCAAGCCGGTCGGAATTCTCCTTCACACTCTCCATACTCTCTTTGATAGAATTGACAGAGATCTTGAAGTCCGTGATGTCCGCATGAAGAGCATCCCTTACAGATTGGTCCTCCTTATGCTTGTCCTGGAACTCGGCAACGGTTTTCCTGGCTTCACTAATCTCAAGTTCAATCGATTGAAGCTCCTGCTGATACTTGTCCATTTCCTGGGAAATGTCATTCAGCTGCCTGTCGAGCTGTTCTTTTTCCTGCTTCAGCATATCCATCCGGGCCAGTATTCTTTTGATGTTTTCCTCTACCTGTGCCAGATGGCTTTCATCTCTTATTTTAACCAATTCATTATTTTTAATTGCGTTGTCGATCGATGAGATTTCAGAAACGATCTGTCCGATGTCCTCGGTCAGCAGCCCAATGTCCTTTTCCAATGCGACATCAGAAGCTTTCAGGTTTTGCAGTTCTGTTTCCAGTTCCGTGATTTCCCTGCTTCTGCTTAATATTCCAGGCCCCCTGTTTTCAAGACTTCCGCCGGACATGGAACCGCCGGTACTAAGAATATCTCCCTCCAGCGTGACAATTCGGAAGGAATATCCAAATGCCCGTGCCATCCTTATGGCATTGTCGAGGTTATCGGTCACTACGACTCTGCCAAGTAGACTTCCCATAATTCCGCCGTATTTCGGATTAAATTCCACCAGATCAGATGCCACTCCGCAGAAACCCTCACTGCGATTAATGCGGCTAAGCATGGATGCATCGAAACTTTTTCCGTTTACAGAGCTGATGGGCAGAAAGGTTGCCCGCCCCAGTTTATTGGATTTCAGATATTCAATTGCTTTCTTTGCGGCCTCTTCACTCTCAGTAACGATGTTCTGCAAGGCACTGCCAAGAGTCATCTCAATAGCGGCCTCATATTTTTTATCGACCCGGATCAGCTGCGCCAGCGCTCCATGGATACCCTTGCCAAATTCCTGAGATTCGCGGCATGCCTGTAGTACCTGCTTAACACTTCTGTTATATCCTTCCAGGTTTTGCTCCATTTCTTTCAAGGTACGCATTCGTGAGGTCTTAAACTGAATATCCGATTTCAGCTTACTTTGCCTCAGACGCATTTCATTCAGCATTTTATCGGACTCAGCCTGCTCATTGAGCAGCTCCTGCTTTTTCTCACTCTGCTGCCGGATCTGTTCGGATGCATGCCGGATACTTTCCGCCAGATCCTCTTTTTTCATTTTTTCATTATCATTTTCGATCACATGCTGATAAACTTCGGTATCAATATTTCTCTGACGCTTTTGCATGTTCTCCATATGGGTTTTGACATTGCTGATCTGCATTCTCTTATCGGACTGAATGTCCATTTTATCCATGATACCGCTTTTGAGCAATTCTATATTTCTTTCGCTTTCATTTAGCGTCTTCAGCAATTCTTCCATTTGCTTTTCGTATTCCGAAAGCTTTATGGTATAGTCCTGCAATTGTCTCTCCAGGTATTTGAGCTTATCCTTTTTGGCCGCCTCTTCCTTATCGAGTCCGGACATTTTATCCTGGAATTCCTTTGCCTCCGTATCCAACCGGACGATATTTTGTGTCAGGTTTTCGATTTTCTCATTATTGAGCTTGATATCCGAGCTGCAGCGTTCAATATTTCCTTCCAGCAAGTGAAACTGCTGTCTTGCTGCTTCCAGCTTTTCATCAAAATTCTTCAAAAGATCTGTCTTTTCTTTATTTGAGCTGGTGATGTCCTCCAGCTTCTTGTTCTCAGCCTCAACCTGGTCTTTGGCTGTCTTATACTGTTCATCATAGACGGCCAGCTTATCCTTGAATTTTTCCATACTGTCGAGATAGACATTGACCTCCAGTTCCTTGAGGTGTTCCCTGAGATCCAGATATCTGCGGGCAGCTTCGGATTGTTCCTTCAAAGGGACAAGCTGTGATTCCAGTTCATTGATGATGTCATTGATCCGTTCCAGATTCTGCCTTGTCAATTCAAGCTTCTTTTCGGCATCCAGCTTGCGGACCTTATATTTCATGATACCTGATGCTTCTTCAAATATATGCCTTCGGTCTTCGGAGCGGGTACTCAATATCTCGTCCACCCTGCCCTGACCAATAACAGAATAGCCATCTCTGCCGATACCGGTATCGAGGAATAACTCTGTAATATCCTTTAGTCTGCAGGGTGTTTTATTGATTAGGTATTCGCTTTCTCCGGAACGAAAAACACGGCGGGTTACTGTCACCTCGCCGAATTCGATTGGAAGAGCGGAATCAGAATTGTCCAAGGTAATAGAAACCTCAGCAAAGCCAAGGGGCTTTCTGTGCTCCGTACCTGCAAAAATAACATCCTCCATTTTGCTGCCACGGAGGGTTTTAATGCTCTGTTCTCCAAGAACCCATCGGATTGCGTCTGCAATATTGCTTTTACCGCTGCCGTTGGGTCCAACTACAGACGTGATGCCATTATTGAATTCCAGGTTTATTTTCTCTGCAAAGGACTTAAAACCTTGGATATCTAAACGCTTTAAATACAAAAATACCCCTCCACAACATATCATTGCAAGTGCAGCATTACACGGATACAATAAAAGCTGCATATCCATTTTAACATAATCATGAGCAGATTCAATGAATTTTATGGCAAGCAGACAGCTATTTCCCTATTCAACGGTGATAAAGCTTCTTTGTCTGATATTGAGGCTCGCAAGTGAGATTGATGCCCAGCTTCTGAAAAACATTTTCGTCAACCCGGGATAATATCACAGTGGAATGAGCTTCACAGCAACGCAGCTTGGAAAGCTGCTGCATAGCTAGTGCTGCAGTCGGATTGGTAGCGGCACAAATCGACAATGCTATTAGAATCTCGTCTGTATGCAGACGAGGATTGCGATTTCCCATGTGCTTGACTTTTAAAGCCTGAATCGGTTCTATGACAATGGGTGATATCAGCTGAATATCATGGTGAATACCAGCCAGCTCCTTTAATGCATTCAGTAACAATGCAGCGGATGCACCTAAAAATGAGCTTGTTTTGCCGGTCACAATCCTTCCGTCATTGAGTTGAATTGCGACAGCCGGTCCATTGGTAGCTTCTGAACGCATGATTGCCGCATCGGCAACAGGACGGTCCGTGATGGATATTCCCAATTGATTCATCAAAAGCTCCAGCTTATAAACTTCTGCTTTTTCTGCCATTCCCTGTCTCACGGAACACCTGGTATTGTAAAATCTTCTGATGACTTCCTGATTGGCAGCCTTACATACGGCAGGATCATCTGTAATGCAATATCCTGCCATATTAACACCCATATCAGTAGGGCTCTTATAGGGTGATTTGCCCGATATTTTTTCAAATATGGCGTTCAGAACGGGGAAAATTTCGATATCCCTGTTATAATTGACAGTTGTAACACCATATGCCTCCAGATGATACGGATCAATCATATTCAGATCGTTCAGGTCTGTGGTAGCAGCTTCATAGGCAACATTTACAGGATGCTTTAGCGGGAGATTCCAAATCGGGAAGGTTTCGAATTTAGCATATCCCGAATTGATTCCACGTCTATGGTCATGATAAAGCTGAGACAAACAGGTTGCCATTTTGCCGCTTCCCGGACCGGGAGCGGTTACCACGATCAACGATCTGGTTGTTTCGATATAATCATTTTTACCATATCCATCATCACTTACAATGAGAGGAATGTTGGCTGGATAATCGGGAATCGGGTAATGTCTGTAAACCTTGATACCTAAGTTTACTAAACGTTTTTGAAATAAATCAGCTGTGTATTGGGAGCGGTAATGGGTAATGACAACACTGCCTACATACAGGCCAATTTCGCGGAACGCATCAATTAAACGCAGCACGTCAAGATCATATGTAATTCCAAGATCTCCTCTGCGTTTATTTTTTTCAATATCATCTGCTGAGATCGTAAATACGATTTCTGCCTGATCCTTCAGCTCCAGCAGCATTTTGACCTTACTGTCGGGTTTAAATCCGGGAAGGACTCTGGATGCGTGGTAGTCGTCAAAAAGCTTTCCGCCAAACTCCAGATATAGCTTTCCGCCAAAGTAGGCTATCCTGTCCAATATTTTCTGAGATTGCATGCTAATATATTTGCTATTGTCAAATCCGATTGTGTACATATTTTTCGCTCTCGTTCAATACGTATTTTGTTATATTATAAGTTTAAGAATTGATTTTTCCTTACCCACAATAACATAATACATTGCAATCGTCAATTATGGAAAATAATAAACCGTCTTATATTTACCACATTTGTCCGCTGCTTATTCAACAATACTTTTCCAACTGCCAGAATGCCTATTCAACGACATGAAAAACAATTCCGCGGCTTACGCTTCTGTCACCCTTTACCTTAATAGAGCCAATCCTGTATTTTGACTGTAACCAGGTAATGTTTTGCCGTTTCTGTCCCACAACATCTGAAATATCGGATATCCCCGTATGGATCACAAGCTCTCTGACGCCTTCAAGTCCTTGCTTTTCAATCATCGCTTCCATTTTTTTCAGCATCCGCTTTGATTCTACTAACTGACGGAAGGCAGGATGTATTGGACCTGCGGCAATTTCGGATTCTGCGCCCTCACAGATTGTTTCTGTTGTCTGAAGGCCGATCCGGATGACTTGAATCCCATTCTCTTCGTATAATTCAAGCAATTCGGCGCAAAGCTCAACGGCCTCATCTAGCTTTTGAGGTGTATACAGCCCTCTTTTATACTGTCTTTCAAGTTCTGTTCCCTTGATAACAAGCACAGGATAAATTCTCACCATTTCAGGCGCAATTCCGATTACCTTTCTGGCAGTTTGAAGAGATTTTTCCCGCGTATCACCCGGGAGCCCGGTCATTGTCTGAATGCCGAGTTTAAAGCCCTTTTTTCGGATCAGCGCAGAGGCTTCATATACGCATGCTGCATTATGGCCACGGCAACTGGCATTGAGTACGTCATCCTCCATGCTCTGAACGCCAAGCTCAATCGTTTTTACGTGGTACATCTTAAGTAGCTCAAGTATCTCATCATCAATCGCATCCGGTCTGGTTGAAAGGCGTATTTCGGATACTCTTCCACCGGTTATATAAGGAACTGCTTTCTCCAGGAAGCTTTTTTGCACTTCTTTATCAATGGCGGTAAAGCTGCCGCCATAAAAAGCAATCTCAATAAAGGCATCGGTTGGTACGGTGCTTAAATGAGATTCGATGAGTCCTGGTATTTTTTCAGCCAACATTTCCTCAACTTGTCCGCTGATTTTCTTTTGATTACAGAATATGCAATCGTGGGGACAACCCTTGTGAGGAACAAAAATTGGAATAATGACATGTTTCCCTTGCATTCATGTTCCTTTCCAACAGTACGAAAGCATTATATCGCATCATTCTATGAAGCTTGCGACCAGCTTGTTATGACTGTTTGTAATGAATCAGTGCCGCTTTAGCCGCATTCTGTTCAGCTTCCTTCTTGCTTCTGCCTTCACCGATACCAAATACCTTCATTCCGACTGAGAGCTGGGCAACAAATACTTTATTATGATCGGGGCCCTTTTCATCAAGAATCTCATAGTTGATTTTCTGCTCTCCAGACTTTTGAATTAACTCCTGAAACTGAGTTTTATAATCAATAAAAACAGCATTGTTGTTTATATTTGCAAACAGCTCAACCATTGCAGAGGATATAAACTGTCTTGAGGCGTTGAGACCTCCATCTAGATATATCGCACCGATTAGTGCTTCAAAAGCGTCGGATAATATCGACGTCCTTGTTCTGCCGCCTGTATTTTCCTCGCCTTTTCCAAGGATAAGATATTTCCCCAGCTTAATTTTATTTGCACACTTCATCAGAGAACTTTCGCAAACAATCGATGCCCGGATTTTGGTCATTTCACCCTCTGGCATGGCAGGAAAACCTTTATATATCCATTCACTTGTGACGATATTCAATACAGCATCACCGAGAAATTCAAGCCTCTCATTGCTCGTAAGTCCCTCAATTCTTTTTTCATTGGCATAAGAACTGTGAGTCACCGCAAGAAGCAGCTTATCTTTATCTTTAAAGGTATACTGTATCGTAGTCTCCAATTCACGAAGACTTTCCATATGTTCAGCTAAAATTTCTCTGTTCATTCTCTTTATTCCTCCAGATATATATCTGCTGATATGCCGGATAACAATCCTTTCACAAAATGATATTATGATTCCTCATACTTTTTCAATACAATCGCTGCATTATGGCCTCCGAAACCAAGTGCATTGGATAATGCATATTTTATCTCCATTTTCCTGCCTTTATTCGGAACGTAGTCCAGATCGCACTCCGGATCCGGATTGACCAGATTGATTGTCGGCGGCAGGAAGCTATCTTTCAGTGCCATTACCGTAATAATTGCTTCGATTGCACCGGCGGCGCCGAGAAGATGGCCTGTCATGGATTTCGTTGAGCTGACGGCAAGTTTGTAAGCATGATCTCCAAATACGTTCTTGATAACTTTTGTCTCGCCAACATCATTTAATGGAGTAGATGTGCCATGAGCATTGATGTATCCTATTTCATCAGGCTTTATTCCCGCATCATTGATTGCATTTTCCATGGACCGGATGCCGCCAATACCATCAGGATGAGGTGCAGTGATGTGATGTGCATCACAGGTACAGCCGTAGCCGACGATCTCACCATAAATTTGAGCCCCGCGTTTTTTAGCATGTTCATATTCTTCCAGTATGAGTATTCCGGCACCTTCTCCCATAATGAAGCCGTCGCGATCCTTGTCAAAAGGCCTGCAGGCTGTGGTGGGGTCTGGGTTTGTTGATAGTGCCTTGTTTGAACAAAAACCGGCAAATGAAAGCTCTGTAATAGCAGATTCTGCACCGCCGGATAGGATAATGTCCGCGTCTCCGCGCTGTATGACCTTGAATGCGTCGCCTATCGCATTGTTCCCGGAAGCACAGGCCGTTACAACACATTCATTAAAACCTTGCAGGTTATATTCTATTGCAATTCGTCCTGCAGCCATATTAGCTATCATGGAAGTGATAAAAAACGGACTGACTCTGCCCGGACCTTTTGTTTCGAGTATATGATGCTGATCCTCAAGGGTCTGTATGCCTCCGATGCCCGATCCGATTACAACACCCGTTCGGAAGCTGTCTTCCTGCTCCATATTCAGCCCTGACATTTCCATAGCCATCTTTGCAGCAGCCATGGCATATTGAGTAAAAACGTCCATTCTCTTTGCTTCTTTTTTATCAATATACTCAGTGGGTTCAAAATTTTTTATTTCTGCTGCTACCTTAGCATCATAATTTTCAGTATCAAATTTCGTTAATGTGCTTATTCCGGACTTTCCTTCTTTTATGGCACTCCAAAAGCTATCCAAACCGAAGCCCATTGAATGTACTACACCCATACCGGTAACTACAACTCTTCTTTTCATTATATAATCCTCCTTGCGATTAAAAACGTATTGAATTATCTGAAGCACATAGATATATAATTAATTAAATCATCCAGGACTTAACCCATATGATTATTCAGATTATTTAAACAAGTGGTCTGTTAAAAAATAGTTGAATTTGAAGAGAACATGCTTGATAAAAGCTCCGGGGCTGAGTGCCCCGTCAGTTAAGGTTTTATTCAACCCTTCCATAAAAAAAGTCCCTCTGTCGGGACTTTTTTTATGTGTTATTTTTAATGTAGTCCACGGCATCTCCAACAGATGCTATTTTTTCAGCTTCACTATCGGGAATCTCAATGTCAAATTCCTCTTCGAGAGCCATTATCAATTCAACGATATCAAGTGAATCTGCACCCAAATCGTCTATGAAAGAAGATTCCATGCTTATTTCATCTTCTTCAACGCCTAATTGCTCGACTATAATTTTCTTTACCTTTTCGAAAACCATACATTCACCTCCTCCCAAAGGGGGTAATTAATATATAATAATAATTCCCTGCGAAAGATATACCTATCATTGATTTAAAATATTCAGGTAATCTTTCACATAAAGATATTATTACATAACAAGCCCGCCGTCAATATCTATTACCTGAGCAGTAACATAGGATGCATCATCTGAAGCAAGAAATGCAACAACACCGGCCACATCTTCAGGTGTCCCGAACCTTCCGAGTGGAATGCTATCTAAATATTTCTTTTTTACATCTTCAGGTAATACGTCCGTCATCTTGCTCTGGATCATACCTGGAGCAACTGCATTACAGGTAATACCCCTGGACGCAAACTCTTTGGCGGTTGTTTTTGTCAGTCCGATCAACCCGGCTTTGGATGCAGAATAGTTGGCCTGTCCCTGATTGCCATACCTGCCTGCTACAGAAGCCATATTAATGATCCGGCCATACCTTTGTTTGATCATTTGCTTTGCTGCAAACTTCGTGCATAAAAACGCACCCTTCAGGTTAATATCCAGTACAGCATCCCAATCCTCTTCAGACATCATAGCCATTGGCTTATCCTTGGTTATTCCTGCATTATTTACAAGGATATCTACTCTTCCAAAAGCCTCAACTGCTGATGCAAACATTGCTTTTACATCATCCTGGTTTCTGACGTCTCCCCTGGTTACAGCTACGTTATAACCCGCGCTTCTGAATTCTTCTGCTGTTTCGTCAAGAGTATCGGATGAAGCAATATCATTGAGCACAATATTGGCGCCCAGTGATGCCATTTTGAGTGCGATGGCTTTTCCAAGTCCTCTTGCTGAACCGGTTATAACAGCAGTTTTCCCTTCCAATAACATTCTTTTTGTTTCCTCCAGTCATTAGAATATCAAATACGAACTTCTGCCAGAGTCTTTTTAAGTGACTCCAAATCCTCTATGTTAAAATTCCTGGCTTCCTTGCTGATCTTTTTTACAAAGCCGCCAAGTACTTTACCCGGACCAATTTCGATAAAAGTATCTACTCCGTTTTCTAGCATCAGCCGGATGGTGCTTTCCCAAAGAACAGGGCTGCTGACCTGACGGATTAAAAGCTCTTTTATTTCTGAAGAGGATGAAACAACTTTTGCTGTGGCATTTGCAATTACCGGCGTTCCGGGATCTTCAAAAATAATGTTCTCCAGTTCGGCGGCGAGTCTTTCACCTGCAGGCTTTAGCATACTACAATGGAATGGAGCGCTGACGGCGAGCTGAATCGCCCGCTTTGCACCTTTTTCCGTGCAAAGCTCCATTGCTTTTTCCACGGCCTTCACTTCACCGGCTATTGAAATCTGACCCGGACAATTAAAATTTGCAGGCTCAACAATGCCATAGTCGGAAGCTTTTCTGCAGCATTCGGTTACATCCTCCTGAGAAAGTCCCAGAATAGCTGCCATAGTTCCTACACCTAATGGTACAGCCTCTTGCATATATTTGCCTCTTTTTCTTACAAGGGATACTGCCGTTTTAAAATCCATTGAACCGGATGCTACATGAGCGGAGTATTCTCCCAGACTCAATCCGGCAGTAAAATCCGGTTTGAGCCCGTTTTCGAGCAAAGGCTGCAGACAAGCTACACTGGCAGTTACAATTGCCGGTTGTGTGTTTTCTGTGATCTTTAGTGTATCTTCGTCACTGTTAAAAACCATATCCTTCATATCGATATTCAGCGCTTCGGATGCCTGCTCGAATATATTATCTGCCGACCTGAAATCTGAGGCAATCTGTTTACCCATTCCAACATACTGAGCACCCTGCCCTGGAAAAATAAATGCTGTTTTTCCCATAAAATCCCCCTTGATAACACCTGTTTCATGATTTACATTTCTTTCATCCGGAACCGGCTTCGCTATTTACTCCACCGGATCAGTGCCGAACCCCATGTCAGGCCTCCGCCAAAGCCAACCAACACCAGGTTGTCTCCTCTTTTCAGGCATTTCTCTTTATATGCATCGTCCATTGCTACCGGAATAGAAGCAGAGGATATATTCCCGAATTTGCTGATGGTAGTATAAACCTTTTCCAGAGCTACTCCAAGCCTTTTGGCAGCTCCTTCAATGATCCTTATGTTTGCCTGATGAGGTATGATATACTTGATATCCTCCAATGTTACAATGGTATTTTCTATTACTTTCTCAGTTGCTGTATGCATAATTCTTACTGCAAATTTAAAAACCTCGGAACCATCCTGCCAAATCGTCCATTTGTTCTTGTAATTTTTACGTCTTTCATGATCCAATTCGGACATGTGCAGACAAGGAATCGTAATATTATTTCCCGGAACACCGTCTGCACTAATGTAAGTCGACAAAATTCCATATCCTTCTTCGACTTCACCAAGAACAACTGCACCGGCGCCATCACCAAACAATACACAGGTATTTCTGTCAGTCCAATCAACGACTTTGGACATCGCTTCACTGCTCACAAGCAGTACATGCTTGTAATATCCTGTTTCAATGAACTGTTTTGCAACTGTCATACCATATAAAAAGCCTGAACATGCAGCAGCAAGATCAAAAGCTGCTGCATTTGTTGCACCTATTTCTTTCTGTATCACACATGAGGTGGTTGGAGTCAGATTATCCGGAGTTGAAGTGGAAACGATGATGAGATCTATTTCTTCAGCTAAAAGTTTCGAATCCTTCAATGCTTGCTTTGCTGCTTCTATGGCCATTATATAAGCAGGTTGTTCTTCGTTTAAAATTCTTCTTTCTGAGATACCGGTCCTTTGAATAATCCATTCGTCTGAGGTATCAACTAAATTTTCAAGGTCTGAGTTGTTCAATATTTTTTCTGGGACGTAACTTCCTATTCCTAAAATGCCAACGCTTACGCTCTTTTTCCCGTCTATCGCCATCACTTACCTCCATCTTTTCAACGCTGTCCTTTAT
>JAEZLF010000185.1 GCA_023435925.1 Bacillota bacterium | reverse complement strand
TGCGATATAACGCCGGTTTCATTCAGTCCTTCGCCTTTCGAATCAGACAAACTGTCTTTTCCGTCGGGATACGGTAATGCAGTCACCCATAAAAAATCGTTACACCCTGACAAGCCTTCGCAGGCAGGATAAGTAAGCTCAATGATTCATCACAGATGATTCTATTTCATCATAATCCATTGTTAATAAAATGTCAATAAGTCACCAAGTTTCCATCCGAACCGTTTTGCATTTGGGGCAGGCAAATAAATAAGCCTCATCCAGACTGCCTTCTTTGTCCCGGTGATGAAAGGTATTAATCAATTTAACAAATTGTTCCTCACCATCACTGATAAGCTTATCACTGTTGGTATTTTCATCGGGCTCATTGTAACGGTATCCACAAACTGCACATTTCATAGGCATGCTCCTCCTGCTTCACATAAAAACATATCCTGTTCTTTATCACTTATTATCTCACTTATTATCTTAACATCAACAAAGTATAAAGTAAATTGTTATCCTTGTCTCCTATAAGCAGTCATTTACAGAAGCCTCTGAATATGGTGTCCGGGATACGCTTCATGAACCGTAGCGGTGAAGTAAAAAGGTAAAGCGCAGTATTGTACAGAAGGAACCGCTCAATTATAATATTACTGTCGGCACATATGATGATTGTAGGGGACATATTTCGTGAGTAAAGGGCGTCACCTCACAGTCTTGGTAATTTGTATTGGTAAGGAGAGATATGATGAACAGTAAACTATATGATGTTGCAATTATAGGATGCGGCACAGCAGGTATTTTCGCCGGCTTCGAGCTGTCTAAATTAATGCCTTCACTAAATATTGTCATGATTGAGCAGGGCAGTGACATATATAGCAGAAAGTGCCCGACCATCGAAAACAGAGATACGGACTGTGTAAGCTGTATATCCTGCAGTATCATGAATGGATTTGGCGGAGCAGGAGCCTTTTCAGACGGTAAATTCAATTTCACTACGCAATTCGGAGGGTGGCTGAGCGAGTACCTGCCGGAAGCCGATGTCATGAAGCTGTTTGAGTATGTGGACAGCATTAATGTTCAATTTGGCGCTACGGATGAACGTTACAGCACCAAAAGCGAAGAAGCGGCAAAGATTGAAAAGAGGGCTCTTGAGAATGACCTTCATCTTCTGCATGCTGTTGTGAAGCACCTCGGTACGGAAAATAACCTGAAAATATTGATACGGCAATATGAGTATTTGAAAGAACAGGTGGAAATACGATGTAACACCGCAGTCAAGCAAATCATACCCGAGAACGGTATTTATACCCTCGAGCTGAATCATGGCGATAGCATACAATGCCGATATCTGATCAATGCTCCGGGCAGATCCGGTGCCGAGTGGTTCTCGCAGCAGTGTAAGGCTCTCAGGCTGGCGTTGATCAACAATCAGGTCGACATCGGTGTTCGTGTGGAACTGCCTGCAAGGGTATTTGAACACATTACGGATGCCGTGTACGAATCAAAGCTCATGTACCGGACCAAACAGTATGGCGACATTGTGCGTACCTTCTGCATGAATCCTTACGGGCATGTGGTTTCGGAAAATGTGGACGGAATCATCACGGTGAACGGCCACAGCTATACCGATCCCGCTTTAAGAAGTGAAAACACCAATTTTGCGCTGTTGGTCAGCAACCGGTTCACTCAGCCCTTCAATGAGCCCTACCAGTATGGTAAGCGAATTGCTTCTCTTTCGAACATGCTTGGCGGTGGTGTATTGGTTCAACGCTTCGGCGATCTTGTAAAGGGTATACGGACAAATGAACACAGATTGGGGCAAAGCTTCACCACTCCTACCCTCAAGGCGACTCCCGGAGATCTAAGCCTCGTTTTGACCAAGAGGCATCTGGATAATATTATAGAGATGATATATGCACTGGATAAAATAGCTCCCGGCACTGCCAACTATGATACCCTTCTCTACGGTGTCGAGGTGAAATTCTACAGTTCCAGATTGGATCTGACAAAGGAGCTTGAAACCAAGCTTCCCAATATGTTTGCCATCGGGGACGGCGCCGGTATCACCCGCGGTCTTTCTCAGGCCGGCGCCAGCGGTATCCACGTGGCAAGAGTCATTCAAAAAAGAATTGAGAATCAGCACTGATGTAAAGAGACAGTGGACGTGTGTCGAAGGGACGGAGTTTGGACTGCGACAGAGGAACGTTTCTCGTTTGTCGCATTTGTATTTAATGTCGCAAACGAGACCCATCTTCCTTGTCACACCGTCCTCTCGTCACAAACGTACCCATTTCACCGACCTATGATCTTTTTGGAGCCGGCAGCTTAACAAATTTCAACAATAGAGCTGTAAGCACCACTGTTATGAAAAACTCCGGCAGCAGGAAAGTACCGTTATAATATATGGAATACAGCAGCGGTGATTGTCCTTCCGGAGCATAACTTGCGAATACTGCAACCCCCGAGAAGGTATGACAGATAAACCGTCCTGCGATCCCGGTAAATATACCTCCCATAAGCCCTATAGGCGTCTTTTTGAAGAAACCGGCAACACCCAAAATACCATAAGCTATCAGGTAGTCAAAAAGAATGGAAATCGGATGTACCGAATAGATACCCCCAATAATCAAGTCCAGGATACCATATACTACACCTGCAAGAATACCGGCCTTGCCTCCCCATCTATATGCGAAGAAGAACAGAGGAACCATGGCCCCCGCTGTTACAGAGCCGCCCATAGGCATTTTAAATATCTTTACAAACTCGCCAAGAACCACTGACAAAGCAATCATCATACTGGCTTCTGCCAGCATCCACGTATTTCTTTTATTCATTTTTACCCCAGCTTTCCTCCAGGGAAATAATTCAACTGCATCTGTGTCCTCCGCGTTTATATCCGCCGCATCTGCGTCCTCTCAAGGGATCGATCACCTCTTGATTTAAGGGTAAGCCGTCGCTATACATATATAAAACCCTCCAATCTGAAAAGGTTGAAGGGTTC
>JAEZLF010000312.1 GCA_023435925.1 Bacillota bacterium | reverse complement strand
TAATTTTCAGCTATGGCAGTCTTGACTATACAGACAAAGTCAGAACCCCCGGCAGTACGTGGCATTTTGCGGAGTTGCCCGAAGATTTTAGCGGAAAAACAATCTATTTCAGAATGCACAGCCCTTTTCCCAATTATACAGGCTATCTCATCGAAGCAGCAGTCGGCATGAAGAGCGATCATTACCTGGACATTTATTCTCAAAATATTCCGGATATTGTTTTCGGCTGCTTTTTTATAATGGTAGGAATTGCAGTGTTCCTAATCGGATTAACAGGCTCGCATAAATGGCGGAATATCGCATATCTTGGCATTAGCTCCATTTTCATAGGCGGGTGGTACCTATCTGAAAGCAGGATACCTCAGCTTTTCATCAGCATGCCGGTCATTGCCACCTACGCTGCGAATTTCTTTATATTTCTGATGCCGGTATGGTTGTTGATCTATATCGAGCAAGCCTTTACAAAGAAACCGACAATTCTTCAGCGGATTCTCCGCTTGCAGTGGATACTGCACAGCCTTTTGACCATTACAGCATTTACCTGCGATATGGCAGGTATTCTGTCGTCGTTATATTTTACGAAGATATTACATGTGATGCTTCCGATCTCAATGGTGATAATTGCATACACAATTATTCGTGCTGAGAAGGACAACCTCTGGAGTGCACTACTATTTATCTCAGGAGTGTTAGCTCTTGGCTTAACCGGGCTGGCTGATACTTTCATGATGTTTTATGATACCTCTCCTCTGCTCAGGACGAACCGGATCAGTTATATCGGCATGATGTATTTTCTTGCGACACTCTTATTTAATGTGGGAAGAGAATTGAAGCGGGTTTACGATCAGCTGGAGAACTCCTCAAAGGAGAATGAAACCAACTATAAATCCCTGTTTACCAATATGACTGAAGGTTTTACCTACAATAAAGTAGATGTAGATGCGAATGGCAAGATCAACAGCTGTATCATTCTGGAATTCAATGACGTTTTTCTGGAGAAAACAGGGCTCAGCAGAGAAACTGTCACAGGCGCGGATATCTGCACGCTTTTCCCTGAAATAAAGGCGTTGAAGATCGACCCCGGAGATGCTTATGATGAAGCTTCAGCAACATCGGACCTGTGTGAGGCAAATGATCCGGTCAGGCTCGGAGGTAAATGGTACAAGCTATCTACCTTCTGCCCCAAAAAAAATCATTTATGCATCATATTTTATGATATATCCGAAATCAAAAATGCTGAAGAAACTATACGTCGTCAGGCATACACAGACGCACTGACAGGCTTCTTCAACAGAACATACTTTGAGGATGTTATGCTGAGAATGTACGGCATGATGCAGGAAATCAAGCCTCTGTCAATTATTGCCATCGATATCGACGGTCTGAAAATTACGAACGATACATTCGGGCACAATGCCGGTGATATGCTTTTAAAGGATGCTGCCAGAATCATCTCATCCGTTTGCAAGTCTAGTGCTATTACATCAAGAGTTGGCGGTGACGAATTCTGCATCATACTGCCAAACACTAGCTATAGTGCAGCGCAGGAGAAAGCGGAGCACATCGTGAAGATGGCAGAATCCGTTAATAGTCAAAATCCTGTCGTTCCTATCAGTATGTCCATCGGATTGGCAACATCAAACGTGGACGATGATGAAGATATTTACAGTGTCTACCGCCGGGCTGACGATAATATGTATCGTTACAAGATAAGCCAGGCCAACAGTGAAAAAAGTAAGGTTATTGATATGCTGCTGACGGCTCTCTCTGAAAGAGATTATGTATCACAAGGTCATGTCGCGCGGCTTTCTGAATTATGCAGGCAGATGGGTGACGCTCTCAATATCCATGATATACAGAAAAGAAACCTCATTTTATTATCTAAGGTACATGATCTTGGTAAAATCGGAATTCCCGACATTATTCTGAATAAGGCAAACACCCTCACCCCTGGTGAGTACGAAAAAATGAAGCAGCATGTAAAAATAGGCTATAATATCGCCAGCCGCTCAAAGGAGCTTGTGGTTATCGCGCCGTTGATACTTCATCATCATGAGCATTGGGACGGAGGAGGCTACCCGGATTCACTGAAGGGGCAAGAAATACCCCTTGAGTGCAGAATACTCTCTATTATCGACGCTTTTGACGCCATGACGAATGACAGACCCTATCATAAAGGAATCCCAGCCCGGGAAGCGCTGAAAGAGATTGATAAATGCGCAGGAAAGCAGTTCGATCCCGATCTGGCAAAGAAATTTATTGAGCTGGTTTCAGCCCTGCATATTGCATGAGGGGATTTTCTTACTCATGATCATTTGCTCAATTTTATGGATTCTAATTTCCTCCTGAGCCGCTCCCGGCGTTTCCTGAGCTCATCAACCTGCCGACCGCCTGACATTCCGGCATGAAGGCAATTTTGCAGAGCCTTTTCAGTAAGAATCAAAGCAAACTCGATATCCTTTGCTTTATGCTCATAGTATTTGGCCATTTCCACCAGATGAAACAATTCAAAGCCGGTGTTTTCCGACTCCATCGCCCTCCAGTGTTCAAGTGCCCGGTCATAGTTGCCGCTTCTCTTGTATTCACCTGTCAGCCTCTTTACTGCCTGTGACCGTATTGCATAATGTTCCGAACCGGTACAGGCCTCGAAACACTCCAACATACTGTCTGTCTTCCCGTTCGCCTCAAATATCCTGCCTAGTCCAAGCAGCTCATAACCACCGTCTGTCTGGGACATCGGACTTTGCAGCATGG
>JAEZLF010000253.1 GCA_023435925.1 Bacillota bacterium | reverse complement strand
TAAATATTGTGGATGAAAGCTACTGAAGAGTTCTCAAATGGGACGCCGAAGAAGCAAACTGCAAACATGTCTTTTGCAGTGAACCTTTCAGGTAAAAGGACTGTAGCTGGACAGATCTCTGAAAAGCTGATGCATGTCAGCACCGAAGGAGCAATCTTTTAGAAAGAGAATCTCTCAGGTGATGGAACAGAGGAAGATGACACGTTTTTTGTGTTATCTTCCTTTATTTATTTTGAGGTAAATTTTTACGCAGGGCTGACAAAAGAAGGTTGGAGTAGAAGCATATGAATGTATTTGATGTGATCGGTCCTGTGATGGTGGGACCTTCAAGCTCCCATACAGCAGGAGCTGCTAGAATAGGTAAAATAGTCCGGGAACTTTTAGGCGAACAGCCGGTAAAAGTGTTTATACTGCTGCATGGGTCTTTTGCACATACCTACAGAGGGCATGGTACCGACAAGGCAATTATTGCCGGCTTGCTGGGAATGTCTCCTGATGATGAGCGTATCAAAGTGAGTATGGAACTGGCACAGCACGCCGGAATGCAGTTTGAAATTACCACAGGAGCTATTAAATATGCTCATCCCAACACAGCACTCATCACCGCAATCGGAAGCTGCGGTCGCCAGGTTGCTGTACAGGGCTCTTCTGTAGGAGGCGGCAACATAATTATCCATAAAATTAATGGAATGGCTGTAGAGCTTACCGCAAAATATGAGACTCTTATCATTTCTCATCATGATACTCCCGGAGTAATTGCTGCTATAACCGGTCTGGTGGCTCGCTATGGCATCAATATTGCCAGTATGAAGGTATACCGATCCTATCGTGGCGGAGATGCTATCATGGTTATTGAGACTGACCAGGAGATAAGTGCAGAACTGGAAGCGCTTATTGGAGAGCTTCCCAGGGTTAACAATACTGCATTAATAAAAGAGATCTGAAGGGGATAGCGATGATTGAATATGACTCAGTACAAAAATTAGTTGACACCGCACAGAAAGCGGGAATGAATATTTCCGATATTGTGTTGAAGGATCAGGCACATCAGCTGGGAAGGGATCCACAAGAGCTGTTCAAAGAGATGCACCTGCAGCTTGAGGTGATGAATGAGGCAGTCAGGAAAGGGCTTGAATCCGGCGTGAAATCAGCCAGCGGTCTAAGTGGAGGAGCCGCAGTCAAAATGAAACAGGCTATTGATGAAGATAGGACAATCAGTGGGAGAATTCTCGGCGGGGCCCTTGCCAGAGCCCTTGCAGTAACAGAGGTCAATGCATGTATGGGAAGGATAGTCGCTGCTCCTACTGCCGGCTCATGCGGGATTATTCCGGCAGTTCTTATTACTTTAAGAGAGGAAAAGAAGCTATCGGAGGAGAAAATTGTGATGTCCCTCTTTGCAGCGGCTGGAATTGGGACGGTCATAGCCAAAAGGGCAAGTATATCCGGTGCTGAGGGAGGCTGTCAGGCAGAGTGCGGAAGTGCTTCGGCTATGGCAGCAGCGGCGGTAGTTGAAATCATGGGGGGTACGCCTCAGATGGCAGCGCATGCATGTGCAATGGCTCTCAAAGGTGTACTGGGATTGGTGTGTGATCCGGTTGCAGGGCTTGTGGAGGTACCGTGCATCAAGCGAAATGCAATGGGAGCTGCGAATTCGCTTGCTTCTGCAGAACTGGCTTTAGCCGGGATTGAGAGTGTGATTCCTGTGGATGAAGTAATTGATGCCATGAAATCTGTTGGAGATGCCATGCCGTCTGCGCTGAAAGAGACGGCCGAAGGCGGCCTTGCTGCTACGCCGACAGGACTGAGAATAGCAAGGGACATATTGGGCAACCCCTACAGTAAATCCTAAAGCAAATCCAAAATAGAGGACGGATGGTCTATCAGTAGTTTAGCACCGCATTCGGCCAGCTCTTCAGCCTCGCGAAAGCCCCAGAGTACCCCTACAGCGTACATGCCTGCGGAAACTGCAGTCTTCATGTCGACTCCGGTATCACCAAGGTAAAGGAATTCTGCAGGAGAGATTTCAAGTGTCCGAGCAATTTCTAGAGCACCTGCCGGGTTGGGTTTGATGGAGATGCCGGGACGTTCGCCGAAAACCAGATCAAAATTCCACTCCGGTAGTAAATTTTTAATAATCAGCTTTGTAAAATCATCGGACTTGTTGGATAGCACTGCGATTTTCAGACCACGATTTACAAGGCTGTTTAGCATTTCTGCAATGCCGGCATAGGGCTTTGTTTTGTTCTTCCATCTGCGGCTGTACTCATCCCGCATAGCGGAAACACCCCGGTCTATGTTTTCATCCTCCTGCATGTCGTCGGGAAACGCCCTTCGCACTAATGTGCGCATTCCATTGCCCACAAGGTATTTATACGCATCAACAGGATATGTCGGATAGCTATTTCTTTCAAGTACTGCGTTCATGGAGTCTGCCAGATCCTCCAGTGTATCAAGTAGTGTCCCGTCCAGATCAAAAATGACAGCCTTATAATTCATTGCCGGTCTCCTCATATACGTAGATGTATTCCTATATATTCTACAGATGAATAAATAAAGATGCAAATAGTAATGTAAATGGGTAAAATAGAGCTGTTAATTATTATTGACAAAAGTTCAGCACTATTCTATAATTAGTTCAATAAATTACCGCTATGACGTGGTAAAGTGATGAAGTAAAAGCAAGATACATCAGAATTGAAAACAGAAATGAAAACATGAGCCAGAGAGATAGAGAAATGATAAAAGCAGAGAGACAGAAAAATGATAGAAATATAGAAGTAAAAAGAGGAGAGTGAGGTGAAAGATATGTCCAAGTGGAAGATATATACTCCCGACGGAGTGCAGGATATTTTATTTGAGGAATGTTATATGAAAAGGAGTCTGGAGCAGCGTATCCGGACGCTTTTCACCAGCTGCGGCTACTATGAGATCGAAACGCCTACCATTGAATTCTATGATGTTTTTGCCTCGGAAGAAGGAGCTATGCCGCAGGAAAATATGTTTAAATTTTTCGATCAGCAGGGCAGGATATTAGTACTTAGGCCGGATATCACCATACCCGTAGCGAGAATCACAGCCACAAAATGTAAGGATGCAGTCTACCCGTTACGAGTTTCGTACATAGGGAATGTATTCCGATACAACGATTTCGGTGGAGGAAAGCAAAACGAATTTACACAGGCGGGTATCGAGGCTCTGGGAGTCAATACGCCGGAAGCAGATGCAGAGGTCATATCCATTGCCATTAATGCATTGAAAGCATCAGGATTGCAGAACTTCCGCATCGATATAGGCCAAACGGAGTTTTTTAACGGATTGATGGAGGAAACCGGGCTTGCTGACGGGGATACGGAACAGGTGCGCATGCTCATTGACAGAAAGGATTATGTCGGGCTTGAAGAGTATTTGAACCGGTGCAACATCAGGGAGGACCTGAAAAAGCTCATTTTTGACCTTCCGGGATTTTTCGGCTCGGCAGATCTGATCGATAAGGTAGAAGCATTGAAGATGAACCAGAGATCCAGAGATGCGCTTGAGAATATCCGGCAAGTGCTTGATATACTTGAAGATTACGGTCTGGCACAGCATGTTTCCGTTGATCTGGGGATGCTTAGAGGGCTGGAATACGATACGGGTATTCTGTTTAGAGGCTTTACCTATGGCGTAGGGTTTCCGATACTTACAGGCGGCAGGTATGACAGACTGGTGGGCGCGTTCGGCAAAAGCTGTCCGGCCACCGGGTTTTCACTCGGTGTCAATCTATTGATGATGGCTCTGCAGCGACAAAATGCAACCATTGAAAAACCGGTAACCGACAGCGTAATATGCTATTGCGGAAAAGGAAGAAGGACTGCTTTTGAATTGTGTGAGGAGCTTAGAAGGCAAGGCCTTTCAGTGGAGCTGGACGTTCGGAACAGCGATCCGGAGACGGCTGCAAAGTACGCTGCTGCCAGGAGTATTGGAGGAGTAATCTATGTTGTAGATGAAGACACTGTGGAGCTCCGCAATATTGAATCCGGTGAAGTAAAAAGGGTGCAGATCAGCGATTTGATAAGGCGCAGATAAATAGTCAGTTTGGTAAGCGAAAGTCGTTTTTACAATGGTAAAGAGGTGATGGAAAATGAGATATCTGACAATTGCATTATCCAAAGGCAGACTTGCGGATCTGTCCATTGAAATGCTGGAAAAGCTGGGCATTGATTGCTCCGAATACAGGGAGCAATCACGCAAGCTGATTTTTACGGATGAGAAAAGCAAAATTAAGTTTTTCCTGGTAAAACCGGCAGATGTACCAACTTATGTGGAATACGGTGCTGCCGACATGGGAGTGGTGGGAAAGGATACACTGCTGGAAGAAGGCAGACATTTATACGAAGTGTTGAACCTGGGGTTTGCGGCTTGCCGCATGGTGCTGGCAGGACCATCGCAGCTGATGGGGAAGCTGGACGGCTTGAATAATAAACGGGTGGCAACCAAATACCCCCATATTGCCAGAGAGTACTTTGAGCACAAGAGAAGGGAATCCATAGAGGTTATCAAGCTCAATGGTTCTGTAGAGCTGGCACCGCTGGTAGGGCTTTCAGAGGTAATTGTGGACTTGGTGGAAAGCGGCAGGACACTGAAGGAAAATGATCTGGTAGTTCTTGATACGATTGCAGATATTAGTGCCAGAATGGTTGTGAACAGAGTCAGTATGAAAATGGAAAGTGAGCGGATCAATGCCATTATCGACGGACTCAGGAAACAGCTCCAGGCTCAGGAGGTCATATGATAAAAATTATTGATATGAGGCAAGGCAAAGATTCCGGACTTTTTAGCAAACTGATCAGCAGAAACAGGCTCGGAGACGCAGAGGTAGTCAAGGCAGTTGAGTCAATACTGTCTGATGTGAAGAACAATGGTGACAAAGCTATTCTTAAGTATACTGAAAAATTCGACAGTCTGAAAATGGAGGCATCCGCATTAAGGGTTTCGAAGCAGGAGCTGCAGGCGGCATATGAGAATATTGATTCGAAGCTGCTGGAAGTGATCAGGAAGGCAAAGCTTAATATTGAAGCTTTTCATATGAAGCAAAAGGAGAATTCCTGGTTCTCTCCGGGTGAGGACGGGATTATACTCGGCCAGATGTACAGACCGCTTGAGACGGTTGGCATTTATGTTCCGGGAGGTACGGCGGTACTGACCTCCTCCGTATTGATGAATGCTCTGCCGGCTCGGGTTGCCGGAGTAAAGAAGATCATGATGGCCACCCCTCCCCGCCGGGATGGAAGTATCGACCCGGCAGTGCTTGTTGCCGCACAGGAGGCCGGTGTGGATGAAATATATAAGATGGGTGGCGCTCAGGCGATTGCTGCCATGGCCTTCGGCACGGAGACAGTGCCAAGGGCAGACAAGCTTTTCGGTCCGGGCAACATTTATGTATCGACAGCAAAGAGGCTGGTATTTGGCTATTGTGACATCGATATGTTTGCGGGACCAAGCGAAATCACCGTTGTGGCGGATGAATCGGCAAATCCGGCATACGTTGCTGCCGACCTTCTTTCACAGGCTGAGCATGATGTACTGTCAGCCTCAATTCTGGTAACGAACTCAGAAAAGCTTGCTACTCAGGTATCAGAAGAGATCGGAAAACAATATGCTCTGCTATCAAGAAAGAGCATACTGGACAGATCCCTCGCTGATTATGGCGCGGCTGTTATCGTCAATGACATCGATGAAGCAATCGATATTGTGAACCAAATTGCACCGGAGCATCTGGAGCTGTGTATTGAGGAACCCTTCAGTAAATTGGCCTATGTGAAGAATGCAGGGGCGATTTTCCTTGGAAATTGGTCACCGGAGCCACTCGGCGATTATTTTGCCGGACCGAACCATGTATTGCCGACAGGCGGGACTGCAAGATTTTTCTCGCCTCTGAATGTAGCTGATTACGTGAAAAAATCCAGCGTGATATCCTACACCAGGAAAGCGTTGGAAAAGGTTAGCGATGACATTGTACTTTTCGCTAATTCCGAAGGCCTTGATGGCCATGCCAATTCACTGAAGGTGCGCTTTGGGGGTGGTAATCTGGCGGTTAATACAGATGAAGGAGCAGTAAAATCATGAATCAATATTGGAGCAGCCTGGCTCGCGGACTGGAACCCTATGTACCGGGTGAGCAGCCGAGAGACAAAAGATATATTAAGCTCAATACCAATGAAAATCCTTACGGACCTTCACCCCGCGTGCTTGAGGCACTGAAGAATGCGGTGGACGACAGCCTCAGGCTTTACCCCGATCCTACCTGTGACATGCTTATTTCAGCAGCTGCTGAAAGCTATGGTGTCAACAAGGATCAAATATTCGCAGGCAATGGCTCCGATGAGGTTTTGGCATTCTCTTTTATGGCTTTTTTTGATCCCGGCAGGACGATTGTTTTCCCGAACATCACCTATTCCTTTTATCCCGTGTATGCCTCCTTATTCCAGCTGGAATATGTCACAACACCATTGGACAGCGAGTTTAACATACCCACTGAGCAGATGATGAACAGCAGTGGAGGCATTATACTGGCCAATCCCAATGCACCTACCGGAAAAGCATTGCCATTGTCTGCCATTCGAAGTACAGTGGAAGGAAATCCTGATACAGTGGTTATTGTGGATGAAGCTTATATTGACTATGGTGGAGAGTCGGCAGTGAAGCTTATTCGTGAATATCCCAATCTGCTGGTAATACACACCTTTTCAAAATTCCGCTCGCTGGCCGGTATGAGAATAGGCTTTGCATTTGGCGATCAGGAATTGATTAAAGCACTCGAAAGTGTAAAAAACTCCTTTAACTCCTATACCCTTGACAGACTGGCAATTGTAGCCGGTACCGAAGCGCTGAAGGATGCTGCATATTATCAAAAAATTACTGAGATAATCATTGCTAACAGAGAGTGGTTCACAAAGGAACTTCGAAGCCGTGATTTCTCGGTTGCCGATTCTGCGGCTAATTTTGTATTTGCAAGCCACAGAACTGTCCGCGCAGAAAAGCTGTTTACGGGACTTCGGGAATTAGGAATACTGGTACGATATTTCAAAAAGCCTGTTATTGACAATCACCTGCGTATCAGTATCGGAACAGATGCTGAAATGGTTGAAGTGCTCAAGGCAATGGATCAGGTTTTGAATAATTTTTAACTTTTATAGATTTGTTCAGGATACTTTTGGTATAATAACGAGGTAACAAAGATATCCCCCACCTCTATAAGTGGCGGGACCTATTAGCTTTTCAGGCGGCGAGCATATCTCCAAGGATGCATGGACGAGCAGCAAACATAGTTTGCGACCAGCCCGCCTCGTTGAAACGCCGCTGAGGCTATGAAATTTTTCTACAAACGAAAAATTTCATTATTGAACCGAGGCGTTATAAAAATCCAGAGGGTAACGGATCAATGGGGGTGTAATATGTCAAGAAGTGCTGAGTTGAACAGAAAAACAGCAGAGACGGATATTTCACTGAAGCTGAATATGGACGGAAGCGGGAAGTCAGCGGTTGATACAGGTATTGGTTTTCTTGACCACATGCTGGCACTGTTTTCAAAGCATGGTTTGATCGATCTGGATGTGAAGGCTTGCGGAGATCTGAAGGTCGATGCGCACCATACAGTCGAGGATATCGGTATTGTCCTGGGGCAGGCATTAAAGGAGGCACTTGGAGACAAACAATCCATCAAAAGATATGGGACCTCCTATGTTCCAATGGATGAGGCACTGGCAATGGTGTCACTGGACTTTGGGGGCAGGCCGTACCTGGTCTGCAATGTGACTTATTCAAATGAGCGTGTAGGCGATATGGAAACGGAACTGATAGAGGAGTTTTTCAGGGCTGTTTGCACAAATGCCGGAATGAATATTCACATCAATGTACTGTATGGCAGCAACAACCACCATATAACGGAAGCGGTGTTCAAAGCTTTTGGACGTGCTGTGGATGAGGCAGCCCGCAGAGACGACAGAATAACCGGAGTAATGTCTACGAAGGGGATGCTGTAAGATGTATAATAAATACAATGGTGAAGGAGAGATTAACGGATGCTTATTAATGACACTAATTTTATCGATATGCCTTTATTCATAAAAGGAAAGGTAAGAAATGTGTATGATCTCGGGGACAAGCTGCTTATCGTGGTCACCGACAGATTATCGGCCTTTGATGTTGTGTTTCCCAATCTGATACCCAATAAGGGCAAGGTGCTCAATAGCATTTCAGAATTCTGGTTCAACTATACCTCCGATATTATCGGCAATCACATGATCACCACCGATGTAAGCCAATATCCCGACGGACTGTCCAAGTATGCTGATGAGCTGCAGGGCAGGTCTATGCTGGTGCACAAGGTACAAATGGCAGAGGCGGAATGCATTGTCCGGGGCTATCTTGAAGGTTCGGCGCTGAAAGAATATAAAGAGAGCGGCAGCATATGCGGCATTAAGCTGCCGGATGGGCTGAAGCAGGCCGACAAGCTGCCGGAGCCTATTTTTACGCCGTCCACCAAGGCCTCGGAGGGGCATGACGAAAATGTTACCTTTGAAGTTCTGGCAGACCGGATTGGTTTGGATCTGGCAACCCGGCTGAAAAATGCCAGTATTGCTCTGTATAAGGCGGCAAGCTGTTATGCGGAAGGTAAGGGGATTATTCTGGCCGATACGAAGTTCGAGTTTGGCATATTGAATGGCAAACTGGTGCTGGCGGATGAAGCGTTTACTCCGGACTCCTCGAGGTTCTGGGAAATGGCTGATTATGAACCGGGCAAGCCCCAGAAGAGCTTTGATAAGCAGTTTGTCAGGGAATATCTCGAAAATATCAAGTGGAATAAGCAGCCGCCTGCGCCTGAATTACCGGAGCAGGTTGTTAGAAGTACCGAAGCAAAATATGTTGAAGCGTATGAGAGAATTACCGGGAAGAAGCTCTAATGATTACCAGCTGTGTCAGCTTGCCATATGAATGGTGATTTGGAACACAAAAAAAGGCGGAAAAACGTTGATAGCGATTATAGATTATGGCGTAGGAAATCTCAGAAGTGTTGAAAAAGCACTGCAATTTATCGGCTCACAGGCTGAAATCACCTCCGATGTTGAGAAGGTTCGGTGTGCTGATGCGGTTATATTGCCGGGTGTAGGGGCATACTCCGATGCGATGGACAATTTGGAGCGTTACGCAATGGTGGATGTTGTCAAAGAAACGGTTAAACAAAACAAGCCTTTTTTGGGGATATGTCTGGGCATGCAGCTGCTTTTTGACTATAGCGAGGAAGGCGGAAAACTGGTTCAGGGACTGGGGCTTTTTGAGGGTGCAATCAAAGGACTGCCTCAAGGCTTGGGACTGAAAGTGCCCCACATGGGTTGGAATTCCCTGACAATGAGTAAGAGTCCTCTGTTTAAAGGACTTCCGGAGAATCCTTACGTATATTTCGTCCATTCTTTTTACCTTGAGGCAAAGGACAAAGCACTGGTAGCTGCAACTTGTGATTACGGTATTACCATTGATGCGGCAATCGGAAGCGGCAAAGTTTTTGCAACGCAGTTTCATCCTGAGAAAAGCGGCAGTACAGGTTTAATGATATTGCGGAACTGGACGGAAATGGCAGGGCTCCGATGATTTTAAAGCCAATAATGAATCCATGTAACAGAACAGGAGTGACTATATATGATCATTTATCCAGCTATTGATATTAAAGACGGCAGATGCGTAAGGCTTGTACAAGGAAAATTCAATGATGTGACGATATACTCCGATCATCCGGTAGAAATGGCTATGAAGTTTGAACAGCTGGGTGCGGAGTATTTGCATGTAATCGATTTGGATGGAGCAAGGCTTGGCGAACCACAGAACATTGCGGCGATAAGCGAAATGGCTGTAAAGCTTGGAATACCCATTCAATTGGGTGGTGGGATCCGCTCGATTGAAATGATGGAGATTATTTTATGCAAAGGTATCCATAGAGTCATTTTGGGAACCTCTGCCGTCAATGATCCCAGCCTGGTAAAAAAAGCGGTACAGTCGTTTGGAAACAGTCTCGCGGTAGCAATTGACGCTAAAGATGGGATGGTTGCCATTGAAGGTTGGGCAAAGACCAGTGAATTTACCGCCATCGGTTTCGCTAAAAAGATGGAAGAACTCGGTGCGAAAGTCATCATTTACACGGATATTTCCCGCGACGGTATGCTGAAGGGACCCAATCTAAAAGCTATGGAAGAAATGGCAAAGGCAGTGAAAATAGATGTTATTGCTTCCGGCGGAGTGACCAGCCTTCAGGATATTAAGAATCTGAAGGAAATCGGTGTTTCGGGGGCTATCGTGGGTAAGGCGCTGTATACCGGCGATATCGATCTGCAGGAAGCCATCAAGGCCGCAAAGTAATGAATCGAGGCGGCAAATGTCCCCTGTCTCATTAGGTGACAGAAAGTCAAGTCGCTTCACTCAGGGAGTCAGGTGGAGACTGAACTTCACCTGACCAAGGAAGATATTTTATCCCGTCTCCTTTCATCGCTGACCTATAGAGGTCAACGTCTTCTGGAGGCACAGATAACCGAGGGAGGACATATATGCATACGAAACGAATCATTCCATGTCTGGACGTTCGTGACGGAAGGGTTGTCAAGGGAGTCAACTTTGTGAATATACGGGACGCCGGAGACCCTGTGGAAATTGCCTCTTACTATGATAAGGCCGGCGCTGATGAACTGACCTTTCTTGACATTACCGCATCCTCCGATGCAAGAGGCATCATGCTGGATGTAGTGAGCAGAGTGGCTGAGCAGGTGTTTATACCTTTCACAGTCGGGGGTGGAATCCGGACAGTTGAAGATTTCCGGGAAATACTAAAAGCCGGTGCCGACAAGATATCGGTTAATTCTGCTGCTTTAAAGAGGCCTCAGCTGATATCGGAGGCGGCTGACCGTTTCGGCAGCCAGTGTGTTGTGGTGGCTATCGATGCAAAAAGACGCATCGGCGGCGGCTGGGATGTCTACCTCAATGGGGGACGGGTCAATACAGGCAAGGATGCTGTAGAATGGGCTATCGAGGCAAATAGGCTCGGTGCCGGAGAGATTCTTCTGACCAGCATGGATTGTGATGGAACGAAAAATGGCTACGATATTGAATTAACAAGAGCGGTTTCCGAAAGTGTAAATATACCGGTTATTGCTTCGGGCGGAGCGGGAACAATGGAACATTTCTATGAGGCTTTCACAGACGGGAAGGCAGATGCTGTTCTTGCCGCGTCACTGTTTCACTTCCGTGAAATGGAGATCCGTGAATTGAAAGCATATTTGCAAGGAAAAGGAATTGAACAGCGTCTTTGAACAACGTCACAGTACCCCACAGACGTTGTTCAATCGCCACGCGAAAGCGGGGTGCGCAAGCGAAGATTGCGTGAGCATATGCCGGATTCATTCCGGCATATGCGTTTAGCTTAAATAGAAACGAGGTTATGAAATGTCTGATATTTTTGAAAAGGTGAAATTTAACATCGATGGGCTGATACCGGCTGTCACCCAGGACATCCGAACCGATGAAGTCTTGATGCTGGCTTATATGAATGAGGAGTCTCTCCGGAAGACCATGGAAACCGGAATGGTTCATTATTATAGCAGGAGCAGACAGAAGCTGTGGCTCAAGGGAGAGACATCAGGTCATTTCCAGAAGGTCAGATCCATCAGTGTTGATTGCGATGGTGATACGCTGCTGATCAAGGTTGAGCAAACAGGAGCAGCATGCCATACCGGCCACCATTCCTGCTTTTTTACGAAGCTGGACGCAGAGGAGCTGAAGAGCCGGGCTATGCAGGAACCCGGGACCGGAGACAGCATGAAGGATGCGATTACAGTAAAGGCGGATGAAGAAAAGGATGGAAATTCTTCCGGACAGAGCTTTGCGTCAGCTGAGCAAGATGAAAAGAACACTGGCGATTTCGGGACTTCGGGACCTGTAGTGCTCCAGGAGGTATATGATGTAATTTCCGACAGACTTGCTCATCCCAGAGAAGGCTCCTATACGAACTACCTCTTCACGAAAGGTATTGATAAGATTCTTAAAAAAGTGGGTGAGGAGGCCTGCGAAGTAGTGATTGCAGCAAAAAATGGCTCCAGGGATGATATAAAAGCCGAAATTGCGGATCTGATGTACCACATTATGGTGCTTCTTGTCGAAAGAGGAATGACACTAGAGGATGTCTACGAAGAATTGGAGCAAAGAAAGTAAGAAAGCAAGTGAGATATTAAAAAACAGTGAAATTGGACAATAAAACCAGATAATCGGATATAAACAGGTTTAAACGGCACATTTTAGTAAAAACGCATATTTGATTCGGAATTGGTTAATATATTATATTATAGCTATGATTAGCACTCAACATTAGTGAGTGCTAACAAAACGTAAAAAATCTTTTTAGGAGGTACACCTTATGAAAATAAAACCTTTAGGTGAAAGAGTCGTTATCAAAATGCTTGAGAGTGAAGAAACCACAAAGGGCGGCATCGTTCTTCCCGGAAGTGCAAAAGAAAAACCACAGGTAGCGGAAATTGTAGCGGCAGGTCCTGGCGGAGTTGATGACAAGGGCAGAGAAGTCAAAATGGAAGTTAAGGTCGGAGATAAGGTACTTATCAGTAAATATGCCGGAACTGAAGTTAAGATCGACAATGTTGAGTATACAATATTGAAGCAGAGCGATATATTGGCAATCGTTGAGTAAAATATTACATCAAATATTTTAAAAGGGCAAAGCCCGTACTATCAATGTTTATAAGGAGGCTTTAACAATATGGCAAAAGAAATTAAGTTTGGTGAAGACGCCAGACGTTCGCTTGAAAGCGGCGTAAATCAGCTGGCGAATGCAGTAAAAATTACACTTGGACCCAAGGGCAGAAATGTCGTCCTTGACAAGAAATTCGGTTCACCGTTGATCACGAATGACGGTGTTACGATCGCAAAGGAAATCGAACTCGAAGACAAATTCGAAAACATGGGTGCGCAGCTGGTTAAAGAAGTTGCTACGAAGACCAATGATGTAGCAGGTGATGGAACGACTACCGCTACATTGCTTGCACAGGCAATCATCAGAGAAGGACTAAAGAATGTTGCCGCAGGCGCAAATCCAATGATCCTCAAAAAGGGTATATCAAAAGCTGTTGACGCAGCAGTTGATGCAATCAAAACAGGAAGTCAGAAAATAAAAGGCAAGGAAGATATCGCAAGAGTTGCTTCCATATCTGCAAACGATGATGAAATCGGCAGCCTGATCGCAGATGCAATGGAAAAGGTCACCAATGACGGCGTTATCACAGTCGAAGAGTCCAAGACAATGGGCACGAATCTTGAAGTGGTGGAAGGTATGCAGTTTGACAGAGGGTATGTATCTGCATACATGGTGACAGACACTGAGAAGATGGAAGCTGTTCTGGACGATCCTTACATTCTCATTACCGATAAGAAAATAAGCAATATCCAGGATATCCTTCCGCTGCTGGAGCAAATCGTACAGTCCGGTAAGAAACTGGTTATCATTGCTGAAGATATTGAAGGCGAAGCTCTGACCACTTTGATCGTTAATAAACTCCGCGGCACATTCAACTGTGTAGCCGTAAAGGCTCCCGGCTTTGGAGACAGAAGAAAGGCAATGCTTCAGGATATTGCCATTCTTACCGGCGGAGAAGTCATTTCCGATGAACTGGGCCTGGATCTGAAGGAAACCAAGATCGAACAGCTTGGTAAAGCAAGACAGGTTAAGGTTCAGAAGGAAAACACCATTATTGTTGACGGTGCAGGACAGCAGGCTGAAATCAAAAAGAGAATTGCTGCGATCAAAGCGCAGATTGAAGAAACTACCTCTGATTTTGACAGGGAAAAACTCCAGGAAAGACTTGCAAAGCTTTCCGGCGGCGTAGCTGTTATTCAGGTTGGTGCAGCAACAGAAATAGAAATGAAGGAAAAGAAGCTCCGCATTGAAGATGCTCTTGCAGCAACAAAAGCTGCTGTTGAGGAAGGTATCGTAGCAGGCGGCGGCACTTCATACATCAATGCAATTGCCAATGTGGAAAAACTGCTTCAGGCGGCTCACGGCGATGAAAAGACCGGTATCCAGATCATCGTGAAATCCCTTGAGGAGCCGATTAGACAGATTACTGCAAATGCAGGTCTTGAAGGTTCAGTAGTTGTTGACAAGGTGAAAAACAGCAAGGTTGGTGTTGGCTTTAACGTTCTGACAGAAGAATATGTTGATATGATCAATGCAGGTATCGTTGACCCGACCAAGGTTACAAGATCTGCTCTGCAAAACGCTGCTTCCGTAGCATCCATGGTTCTGACTACAGAAAGCGTTGTTGCCGACAAGCCTGAAAAGGAACCCGCAATGCCGGCAGGCGGCGGAATGCCGGGCGGAATGGGCGGAATGTACTAAGAAAAAACTCAAACTCTTTGCTTTACTTAAAAAAGGCTTGCTTCGGCAGGCCTTTTTTGATAACTTTTTGGTGTCGAGTGAGGACGGTACGATTTTGACGGCTTTATCCAATAGTACCACGTTGTCCCCACTGGACTGATTACTATGTATGGAGGGATTATGAGAATAACGATTATTTATGACACGTTGACCGGCAATACAGAGAGAATGTCACAAGCCGTTGCTGAAGGAGCAGGTGGTTGGGAAGGCATAGAGGTTGTTTTGAAGCATGTTGATAACGCATCCCCGGAGGATTTGCTTTCCGAGGGGGTTATTATCGGGTCTCCTACATACTGCGGATTGATGACGTGGAAATTGAAAAAGCTTTTTGATGATAGTCAGAAGACAATATGGAGGAAAACAGATGGACATATAGGAACTGCCTTTTCTTCTTCCGGCGGGCTTGGAGGCGGAAATGAAGCAACCTTACTTAGCATTCTGACTGCTCTGATGAATTATGGATTTGCAGTATTCGGACTGACTGAATATGCCGGCAAAGGGGTTACGGCACATTATGGAGCTGTCGCTGTTGGTGATCCGGGAGAACTGGAACTCAAAGCGTGCAGAATGCTGGGGCAAAAAACTGCGGAGTATGTCAGTAGGATGTTTGGTCATGGTCACTAGCAAAAATACATTCTTCTATGTTATAATGGTTGTATGAGTTTCAATGGAATGCAGACGAACAGCGATGGGGTGCTGCTTGCGATAAAGCATACGCTGGAACAGAATAAAAGAATTTGTGCAGATAGTGTGGAGGACTTGGAAGATGGACACGTTTATGGAGAAAATCGTAGCAAGACGAAGGGGTTTGAAGGATCATTTTATTACAGCCGCAATTTTAATTGGTGCAATGATTCTTATTATGCTGGTTCTTTCAATTCAGGCAATTGCCCAGTTTAGTCTGGTCATTGCAGTGGGTATAGCGTACCTTGGCTATCGGCTGATTACGTCAAGAAATGTAGAGTATGAGTATATTGTCACAAACGGAGAAGTAGATATCGACAAAATCATTTCCAGAAGAAAAAGGAAAAGGATATTCAGTGCCAGCTGCAAGGAATTCGAGATTCTGTCGCGGGTGAAGAGTAACAGTTACAGCCAGTCGGTACAGAGTATTAAGAACAAGATTGATGCATCCAGCTCAATCGACTCGCCTGACGCATTTTTCGCTACCCTCAGCTACAAGGGGGAAAAAACATTGCTGATATTTGAGCCGGACGAGAGAATGTTGAATAATTTCAAGATCTATATACCGAGAAAAATGTTTATCAATTAATCATTTTACTGGAGATAGGAGCCTTCACCCCTAAGGGGATGGAGGCTTTGACATATTGTTGTCTTTTTACAGGGGGGTCCTGATTGAAAAAAATAGTATCTATTTTATTATTGTTTATTATTGTGATTGCCATATGGGGCGGGATTGCCTATATTATCTACAGATCTTTTTTTATGCCGAACAGTGCGGTAGTGCCGGCTTTTACGGAAGATGGGATCCATGTTGTCATTGAAGAGGATGTAATCGGCGGATTGGGTGATCCACGTATTATTGACGGGGAAATTCTGTTGCCGCTGCAGTTGATAAAGGAGCATATTGATCCGCATATCAACTGGGATGCTCCATTACACAAGCTGACCATTACCTCAAAGGATAAAGTGATCCGAATGAAGACAGGCAGTCTGGATGCCTTTATGAACAATAAGCCTTTGACACTGAATATCCCGGCTGTTGAAGAAGAGGGGGAAGTTCTGGTACCGATCGGTTTTTTAGGTGAATTATATGGTATAGATGCTGCATATCATAAAGAAAACAATGTCATCGTCATTGATTTTAAAAACAGGGACAAACAGATTGCTGAGCCGATACACTCCGATGCTGTTATAAGAACAGGTTATTCGATCTTCGAGCCTATTGTTAAAAAAATGGAGGGGGCGGCCGGTGAAGAGAGTGAGCTTAGAATATATGGGGAATATGAGAAGTGGTACAAGGTGAGGGCAGCTGACGGAACGATCGGATTCATAGAAAAGAAGTATGTGTCGGCGAAGCGAACCCTTGCTGCAAGCTTGCCTCAAAAGAGTGATTCTCCGGTGTGGAAGCCTGAGGCGGGAAAAATCAACATGGCCTGGGATTATGCCTGGAATGTGAAATTCAATTCATCGAAAAAGACTGCCATAGAAGGTCTGGATGTCATTTCACCAACCTGGTTTCAGGTAGTAGGCACGGATGGCGAATTATTAAACAATGCGGACAAAAAGTATGTGGAATGGGCTCATGAAAAAGGTTATCAGGTATGGGCCCTGTTCAGCAACAGCTTCGATAATCCGACTGAGTCCGGGAATTTCTTGAATAATTCGGATTCCAGAGATAACGCAATTCGCCAGCTTCTCGCATTTGCAGCTCTTTATGAGCTTGATGGGATCAACATTGATTTTGAAAATCTTCGCAGCGAAGACAAGGATGCACTGACACAGTTTGTAAGAGAAATGGCACCTCTTCTGCGGGAGCAGGGACTTGTTGTATCTATTGACGTGAATATGCTGCCTTGTTATGATAGGAAAGCGCTTGGAGATGCCGTGGACTATGTAGCACTGATGGCATATGACCAGCACTGGCGGGGCGGCGGTGTCGCAGGCTCTGTTTCTCAGGTGAGCTGGACGGATCGTATTGTACAGACCTGGCTGAAGGATGTACTGGCAGAAAAGCTGATACTTGGCGTACCGTTTTATACCAGGTTGTGGATAGAGACAACGGAAGACGGAAAAGCAAAGCTGACCAGTCAGGCGCTGTCTATGAATCAAATTGAGAAATTTCTTAAAGATAATAATGCGGAAAAAACATGGGACACAGAAAGTGGTCAGTTTTACAGCGAATTTGTCAAAGAAGGCGTCACTTACAAAGTTTGGCTGGAGGATGAACACTCGTTGAATCTGAGAACATCGTTGGTTCATAAGTATGAACTTGCGGGAACAGCGGCATGGAGGCTTGATTTTGAATTGCCCAGGGTTTGGGAGGTCATCAACCGGAATCTGAAAGTATTCGGAAGCTACTCCGAATGGAAGCTGCAGAACCAAAACAGCCAATATGCGTATACCGAATAGACAGGACTTGGAATGAAATGTTTAGGAACAAATATATGATATGGATTTTATGGAGGTTATGACAAAATGGGTTTCACATTTGAAATTGTACTAAGGCTGCTTTTGGCCGGATTGCTGGGTGGTATTATCGGTTATGAACGAGAGCACATTAACAGGCCGGCGGGCTTTAGAACGCATATATTGGTATGTGTCGGTTCAGCATTGGTTATGATAACCTCCGAATTCATTTTCACCAAATATAGCGGTTCCGCAAATGTCGACCCGGCAAGACTGGGAGCGCAGGTGATCAGCGGAATCGGCTTTCTTGGCGCAGGCACCATTATCCGGGACGGTTTTAATGTGCGTGGGCTTACTACAGCAGCAAGCCTCTGGGCAGTGTCCTGTGTAGGAATAGCATCCGGTATCGGGTTTTATGAAGGAGCTGTCACAGCAACACTATTGATTTTTATTACGCTAATTTCACTAAAAAAGGCTGAAAAGTTTTTTTCAAGGAAAAGCAAATACAGAACGTTATTGATCGAATGTGACGATATCCCGGGACTGGTAGGAGAAATAACCGGTTTGATGGAAAAGTTCCGGATACAGATCAAAACGATGCAATTATACAGAAATAAGGAAAATGGTCTCACCGTAAAAGTTTTGTCGAAACTGCCGGGCAGTAGTATTGATCTGCAGGTGGTAAGCGATCTGAAAGCGTTGGACGGTATCAAAAAGGTATCTCAGGAGTGATCTCTCCATCAGAATAAGTAATCCACCATAGCATGAGTAACCCCTCCGGCTGCATGTGCCTCTGACAAAGCGGTATGGTCTATTCCATACCGCTTTTGAATAAGAATAGGACATATAGTTTTGCATCTGAAATTACATGCAAAAGGGGTGTTACTATTTGTCAATACAGGAATCATTACTTAAAAACAACGGAAAAATCAATGAAATCCATACCGGCCTCAGTGAAAAAGAGGCCAGGAAAAAACTGATTGAACATGGGCCCAATATCCTTGCTGAGAAAGAAAAGATATCTCTGTTCAAATTGCTTCTGCAGCAATTCACGGATGTTATGGTTTTAATATTGATAGCTTCCACAGCGATATCTGCTTTTATGGGAGAGATTACGGAAGCGGTGACAATCATCGCTATTGTCGTGCTGAATGCGGTGCTCGGCTTTGTTCAGGAATTCAGAACGGAAAAAACAATGGATGCGCTAAAAAGCCTGGCTGCTCCTGTCGCTAAGGTGTTGCGGGGAGGCAGGATATCTACTATACCTGCAGAACAGATCGTTCCGGGTGATGTAATCATACTGGAAACAGGTGACCGGGTTCCGGCGGATGCCGCATTAATCGAAAGCATCAGCCTGCAGGCTGACGAGTCCCTTCTCACCGGAGAATCGCTGCCGGTGGAAAAAGAATCGGCTTCAGATATCAGAGCCGCGAAGGATAGAAACAGGAAATCCTTGGTATATATGGGGACCGTTATCACCGGAGGTAGGGCAAAGGCGCTGGTGTTTGCCACCGGAATGAATACGGAAATGGGTGGGATTGCAGAGCTGATCCAGAATATTGAAGAGGATCAGACCCCGCTTCAAAAAAGGTTGGCGCGGCTTGGAAAGGTTATTGCAGCAGGCTGCCTGTCTATATGTGCTGTTGTTGCTGCAGTGGGCATAGCCAGGGGGGAGGATGCCTTTGCCATGCTGCTCTCAGGAATAAGCCTTGCCGTTGCCGCTGTCCCGGAGGGATTGCCTGCGCTCGTTACAATTTCACTGGCTCTTGGCGTTCAAAGGATGCTGAAAAGGAATGCACTGATCAGAAGATTACCTGCAGTTGAGACATTAGGCTGTGCCGATTTTGTATGCTCTGATAAAACGGGTACACTGACGGAAAACAAAATGACAGTCAGAAAAATATATGCGGATGACAGGATCGTAGAGGTGAAGGATGAACTATCTGAACACCCCTTTACCTTTAATGGCAGGAAGCTGGAGCCTCTTCGAGACAGCATTCTGAAACTGACGCTGGAAATCGGTGGAGTCTGCAATAACGCAAGCTTGTCAATGAGCAAATCAAACATCGTAGAAAATATCATAAGTAAAAAGACTAAACCGGTAAGTGATAAATTGGGGTTCACAGGAGATCCGACGGAGGGCGCACTGCTGATGGCGGCGGCTAAAGCCGGATTAATGCCGGAAAACCTCGCTTCCATGTATTTTCGAGTGGACGAATTACCATTTGATTCAGACAGGAAATGTATGTCGGTGGTATGTGATAGTCATCTGGGTGAGACCTATGTTTTTACGAAAGGCGCTCCGGATGAAGTGATAAAGAAATGTGGCAGTATTCTGGATTCAAGAGGCATATCTGCTTTGACACCCGGACGTAAGTTGAAACTTTTGAAAGCGAATGATGCCATGGCGGGAAATGCTTTGAGAGTGATTGCAGTCGCTTATAAAAAGCTGAAAACAAGAACATACCGAAAGGGTGAATTGGAATCGGATCTGATATTTACAGGCCTGATTGGTATGCTGGACCCTCCAAGGAAGGAAGCTGCCGAAGCGGTGGTGAAATGCAGACTGGCCGGCATAAAACCTGTCATGATTACCGGAGATCACAAATTGACCGCAATAGCAATAGGAAAGGAACTGGACATATACAGAGAAGGCGAAAAGGTCCTCACAGGTGCGGAGCTTGACAACGTGGAGGAAGGAGAGCTGGAGAAGCTTGCAGAGAATGTCAGTGTTTATGCCAGAGTCTCGCCGAAGCACAAGCTGAGGATTGTCAGAGCACTCAGAAGACGCGGCCATATTGTAGCAATGACCGGTGATGGTGTCAATGATGCACCGGCCGTCAAGGAGGCCGATATTGGTGTTGCCATGGGAATGACGGGCACTGATGTAACAAAGGAGGCTTCCTCTATGGTACTGCTGGATGATAATTTCGCTACAATCATTGCGGCAATAGAAGAGGGCAGGGTCATCTACAACAATATCAGGAAATTTATCCGGTATATGCTGGCCTGCAATATCGGAGAAGTATTGACCATGTTTCTTGGTATGCTGGCGGGACTTCCCATACCGTTGCTGCCAATTCAGATCCTTTGGATCAATCTGGTGACAGACGGTCTTCCTGCTGTAGCCTTAGGCTTTGATCCTCCGGAAAAGGATGTTATGAAAAGACCTCCGGGAAATCCGGAAGATGGAATTTTCTCCAATGGCCTTGCAGTGGTTATTATCTTCAGAGGAATACTGATCGGTCTGACCACACTGGCTGTATTTGTGATCATGCTTTATTTTAACGGAGATATAGGGGCTGCCAGGACAGGGGCTTTTGTTACATTGGTTCTTACTCAGCTTATCCATGTGTTTGAATGTAAATCAGAGACAAAAAGTATTTTTCAGATTCCGCTGTTCAATAACACTTATATGGTCCTTGCAGTACTGTGCTCGCTTGCTATGATATTAGGTGTAGTATACATACCTTCCTTACAGAATATTTTCAAGACCATACCTCTCGACCTGAACGGGTGGCTCATCACAGGCGGTCTATCCTTCCTCGTACCGGTTCTTGCCAGTTTTTTCCCTGCCGGAGCCAAGCATCGTCGTCGTTGATATGCAATGAAGTTATGAAAATCTCCTTGAAATACATATTGAAAAACTATATAATAATTCCAGCCTGAAAAGTCTCGTTTTGGGGCTTTTTTGGCTTTAATAAATAATGGAGCAGTTATTTTACAAATTGTTCACAATTTATTAAAAAGTATCTCTCATAATTATGTTAGCGTTTTATGTCAGACGGACATTAATAGCAGGGGGGAAAGAGATGATAGAAATACAGAATTTGACCAAAAGATATGGTCAGATAAAAGCTGTCAACAATCTGAATTTTACTGTGGAAAAAGGTGAAATTCTAGGCTTCCTCGGCCCTAACGGAGCCGGAAAGTCCACAACCATGAATATCATAACCGGTTACCTGCCTTCAAGCGAAGGTACAGTGAAGGTTTGTGGCTATGATATTATGGAATCGCCCAAAGAAGTAAAAAAACGCATCGGATATCTTCCTGAACAGCCTCCGGTTTATATGGACATGACTGTCAAAGATTATCTGGATTTTGTCGCTGACCTGAAGCTTGTGGACAAGAAACAAAAGAAAAGCCAGTTAAGCGATATTATGGAACTTGTCAAAATAACGGATCACAGAAACAGGCTGATCAAGAACCTGTCCAAAGGGTACAAACAGAGAGTCGGTCTCGCACAGGCACTGGTTGGAAGTCCGGATGTTCTGATATTGGACGAGCCTACCGTTGGCCTTGACCCAAAGCAGATCATTGAAATCAGAAAACTCATCAAAGCTCTTGGCAAAGAGCATACGATTATCCTCAGCTCACACATTCTGCCTGAGGTCAGTGCAGTATGCGAGCGCGTCGTTATCATTAATAAAGGAGAAATTGCTGCAGTCGATACCCCTGAGAATCTTTCCAAGGGTTTTGGTACGGCATCCAGATTGCTTGTTTCCGTAGCAGGACCCAAAAATTCTGTAGAAGGTGCAATCAAGGAAATCTACGGAGTGAAATATGTTGAAACAGCAGCTGATAAGGATAAAGAAGCCATCAGCTACATCGTTGAATCAGAAAAAGATATCGACGTAAGGAAACCATTGTTTTTTGCAATGTCCAAGCTTGGCTATCCGATCATCGGGCTTAAGAGCCTTGACCTGAGCCTTGAGGACATCTTCCTTCAGATTGTAACTCAGGAAAAGGAGGTCGAATAACACATGTCAGCTATATTCTGGAAAGAAGTAAAATCCTATTTTTATTCTCCGATGGCTTATATCCTCATTGGACTGTTCATTTTATTGACATCCATATTTTTCTACCCGAATCTGATATACTCCAGCGGTGACTTCAACAGCACACTGTCCACAATGGGCTTTATCCTGCTGTTCATCATACCGGTGCTTACCATGAAGATACTGGCTGAGGACAGGAAAAACGGAACCGAGGTGCTGCTGATTACTTCACCGGCCAGCATCACATCTATGGTAGTGGGAAAATTCTTCGCTGTATGTTTTGTCTTCCTGATCATGACAGCATTGACTTTCCTGTATCCGATCATACTGATGGCTTTTGGCGGTACCTTTACCGTGCAGCTGCTCGGTGGATATATCGGATTTATACTACTTGGTGCGACTTTCATTTCAATCGGTGTTTTTGCATCTTCACTGACAGAAAATCAGGTAGTTGCCGTCGTAATCAGCTTCGTTTCATTGCTTATCATGTGGCTGTCCAGCAGCCTTGCAAGTATGGTGGGCGGTTTTGCTTCCAAGGTATTGGGATGGTTCTCTCTTATGTCCCGATATGAAGATTTCAACAGAGGTATATTTGGACTGAGCCCTGTTGTGTACTATCTGAGTTTTATGGCGGTATTTTTGTTCCTCACAATCAGAGTAATCGAAAAAAGACGCTGGAGTCAGGGGTGATATAAATGGAAAAAAAGAATGGTTTAAAGAATATTTTAAATAGCAGAAGTTTGAAATACGGCTCAAACTCCGTCATTCTGATCGTTGCTGTTATTGTCATCGCATTACTGGTTAATATACTCATAGGTATGGCTGACCTTAAACTGGATTTGACATCCAACAAGCTTTTCTCTCTTTCGGATGTAACAAAGAATGAGCTGGAAGCTTTGGATAAAGAAGTTCAGATTATCGGGCTTTTTGATGACGGGAAAGTAGGCACAGGCAGTGAATACAAGGAAGTAACCGATTTATTGGATCTGTATGATAAATATCCCAATGTAGTGGTGGAATATATCGATCCCGAAAAAAATCCAACCATTATGAATGCCCTTGATCCCGATGATACACTGGATCTTGGAAGTACAGATTTTGTAGTGAAAAGTACTGTAAACGGCAATGAAAAAAAGAAAAAGCTGGATTATTATGACCTCTTTTCAATGCAGTTTGACCAATCCACCTTCCAGAGCTACAAGACAGGCTCTACTGCAGAACAGGGCTTCACTGGAGCTATCAAGTACGTTACATCTGAAGTGACCCCTGTTGTATACTTCATTGAAGGACATGAGGAACTTGATGTAGACAGCCAGCTATCAAATGTGAGTGAATATCTTGATAAGAATAATCTTCTGGTTAAGAAGCTAAATCTTCTCAGTGCGGAAAAGGTCCCAGAGGATGCCGAAATTATTGTATTTAGTGCACCCAAGCGAGATATAACCATAGCTGAAAAGGATAAACTGGATGCTTATTTTGATCAGGGCGGCAAGGCGATCTTTATGTTTGACTATCTTGCAACAGATCCGTCCTTTGACCAGTTCAATGATCTGCTTAGTGGGTTTAATGTTAAAGTGAACAATGATAAGGTGAAGGAAAACGATGAAGGCAGGCACCTGCCAAATGACCAATATACCATTGTTCTGGACGTATCCAGCAATGACATTGTGCCGCAAGCTTTCAATGCTTTGCTCAGTGACTCAAGAAGCATCAGCATTTTGAAAAATACCAAGGAGTATATCATAACAACTTCCTTGATGAGCACCAGCGACAAAGCAGTTGGCGAAATGGTTAATCCTTCCAGAGGAAGTGATCTGAAGGGACCGCTTGATATTGCAGTAGCCGTTGAAAACCAGGGGGGAGCAGCCATTTCGAAAATACTGGTGATGGGAAATGCCTCCTTCATCAGCAATGATGCCGCACAAGCATACGGGACTTACTATAACTATAGTATCGCATTCTTCCTACAATCCATGAGCTGGATGATTGACAAGGAAGATGAGATCATCGTGCCTGAAAAGAACTATGAAGTAAACCAGATACAAATTACACAGCTGCAGTCAAGCATTATGGGCGGCGTATTGATTATCGTGTTCCCGCTTCTGATACTTGGCACAGGCTTGATGGTATATTTGAGGAGGCGTCATTTATGAAATTGTACAGGAATGCAATTATTCTTGTTATAATAGTTGCGCTTCTTGGCGGAGC
>JAEZLF010000205.1 GCA_023435925.1 Bacillota bacterium | reverse complement strand
ACCGGCAAGTATGTTGTAGACCAGTTAAGAGCGCAGGGCAAAAAGGTCGGCTTGATTAAACCCAGAGTATTCAGACCCTTCCCTGTGGATGAAATAGTTGCAGCACTTTCCGGATTTAAAGCGATAGCGGTTATGGACAAGGCGGACAGCTTCAACGCAGCTGCAGGCCCGCTGTTTACCGATGTAACCAGCGCTATGTATGCAAAAGGAGTTTTTGGCCCGAAGGTGATTAACTATATCTATGGGATTGGCGGAAGAGACGTGAAGTCCGATGATCTTGAATACGTATATAACGAACTGCTGAAGATTGCAGAAACCGGCAAGGTAGAGCAGGTGTACAACTACCTTGGCGTAAGAGAATAGGAGGTGCGGATAAATGGCTTACAATTTGAAAGAAGTAGCAAAAAAGCCGGAGAGATTTACCGGCGGACATAGAATGTGCGCAGGCTGTGGTGCTCCTGTAGTGGTAAGACAGGTACTGAGAGCGCTGAAAACTGAGGATCATGCAGTAATAGGATCAGCTACAGGCTGTTTGGAAGTTTCCACCTTCCTTTACCCATATACGTCATGGAATGATTCATTTATACACAATGCATTTGAAAACTCTGCCGCCAATATTTCCGGTGCAGAGGCAGCTTATGCAGCGATGAAAAGAAAAGGCAAGCTGAAGGGTGAAACCAAGTTTATCGCATTTGGCGGTGACGGCGGAACATACGATATCGGTCTCCAGTCGCTTTCAGGTGCTATGGAGAGAGGGCATGACATGGTTTATGTCTGCTACGATAACGGAGCTTACATGAACACAGGTATACAGAGATCCTCTGCAACACCCAAATATGCAGATTGTACGACATCTCCTGCAGGCAAAAAGATTCCGGGTAAAATGCAGTGGAGAAAAGAACTGACGGATATTATGGCGAACCACCATATTCCATATGTTGCCCAAACCGCAGCTATTGGGAACATGAAGGACTTGTATGAAAAGGCTGAAAAGGCAATTTATACTCCTGGTCCGGCGTTCCTGAACGTACTTGCTCCATGCCCGAGAGGCTGGCAGTATAATACACCTGATCTGATGGATATTAACAAGATGGCTGTTGAGTCTTGCTTCTGGCCGCTATATGAAGTCATCGACGGCAAGTACATCGTGAATTACAAGCCAAAGAACAAAATCCCTGTAAGAGACTTCCTGAAAATGCAGGGAAGATTCAAGCACCTGTTCAGGGCGGGCAACGAACATCTTCTTGAAGAAATACAGGCTGAAGTTGACAAGAGATGGGAAGAGCTGCTTAAGAAAGCAGGAGAGTAAGACGCAAACAGTTAAAATAGACAGAGTTTAACAAAGGAGGGCCTTTCCGGCTCTCCTTTTTGCTTAACTGTTCGTCCGGTAATGGACCGCACTTGTTGGTGCAAGTCCGACATGGGCAGATTACGGAATGAGATGGTATGAATTCTGATAGAGCCACAAAATCATTCTATGAACTTCCGGGATGGCATATAATTAAATGTTTCACTTTTCGGGATGCTCGGAGGTATTACCATGCAAGGGATGGACAGAGAAATTACCGAGAAATTCGGACTGGAAATCAGAAACCTGGTTCCGTATAAGGATATGTTTATGCTTATGACTCCTCAGGGTCGTAAGGTGATAAAAAAGGTACCGTTTTCGGCTGAAAGGCTGAAATTTATACATGGTGCCAAAGAGCATCTGGTGGGAAACGGGTTTACAGGTGTGGACAGATACCTGTGTACCTGGCAGGATGAGCCGTACTTCACATTGGATAATAGCTACTATACTCTGTCGGATTTTGTTGAAGGCAGGGAAAGCAACTTTGATAGTGATACGGATATCCAACAGGCAGCTGTAACGCTGGGACTGCTGCATAGAGCTTCACGAGGCTACATACCGCCTGATACCTGCAAAATACAGAATGATCTGGGGAATTTACCGGGGTATTTCAGTAAACGCCTTGAAGATATCAAAAAAATGAAAAAACAGGCGAAAAAGGGAAAGAGTCGTTTTGACCAGTTGTTTCTCGAAAATTTTGATTATTTTTCTGATATAGGAGAAAGTGCTGCAGCAGGACTGGCCCAATCCAGCTATGGAAGGCTGGTTGAGGACACAAGGAAGGAAGGCTTGTTCTGCCACCATGATTATACGCATCACAATATTGTGATTCATGAAAGCATGGTAACAGTAATCAATTTTGATTATTGCTGCTTTGAGCTAAAAGTGTATGATATAGCAAATCTGATCCGGCGGAAAATGCGTAAATGTGATTGGGATATTTCTAAAACAGAATTGATTCTAAATTCGTACAGCTCGGTTGAGAGACTTAGTGAAGATGAGCTTGGCGTTATGAAAATCATTCTTCAATTTCCGCAGAAATTCTGGCGTGTGGTCAACCGCTATTACAACAGCAGGCGCAGCTGGTCTGAGAAGAGTTTTGTCGCAAGGCTGCAGGAGGTTATTGATGAGGTTGAGTACCATAAGGAGTTTATGAAAAACTACCAGAAACTGTTTTTATAGGATGCCGAGCGTGGCCCGGACACGGGGATGGCCGCGGGGACAGGTTCTTTGCCCCTCGTGTCCCCCCGTTTATGTTCCTACCGGGACAGAGAACCTGTCCCCCTGTCACCCTGTACGTCTGGTTTGATCAGAACAACCCTGTAATAATACCGCTTTCATCAATATTAATTTTTTCTGCGGCAGGTGTCTTCGGCAATCCGGGCATTGTCATGATATCGCCTGTTAATGCAACGATAAAGCCCGCTCCAGCAGACAACCTGATTTCACGTACATTTATTTCGAAATTCTCCGGACGTCCCAGAAGGTGAGGATTGTCCGAGAGCGAATATTGCGTCTTTGCCATACAAATCGGCAGAGCATCCTGTTTCATTTCCTCCAGCTTCTTGATAGATTTGTCTGCCGCAGGAGAATAGGTCACACTGCGAGCACCGTAAATTTCTTTTGCAATCGTTTCTATTTTTTCTTTTATAGGCGCTTTTTCATCATAGAGCGGTTTGAAGTGGGAAGGAGTCGTATTGATTAAATGAACCAGCTTCTCGGCCAGTTCCTTTCCTCCATGGCCGCCTTTTGCGAACACCTGTGAAAAAGCGACTTCTACATGAATGCTTTCGCATCTTGCCCTGACATATTCCACTTCTTCATGTGTATCCGTGTCAAAGTGGTTGATGGCGACAATGACAGGTACTCCATATTTTTTCAGGTTTTCCACATGCTTTTCCAAATTTACAAAGCCTTTTTTCAGGGCATGAAGGTCTTCCTTCTTGAGATCCTCCTTCCGCACACCGCCATTATATTTCAGTGCTCTTATGGTTGCTACCAGTACTACTGCATCAGGCTTAAACCCTGCATATCTGCATTTGATATCAAAAAACTTCTCTGCGCCGAGATCCGCTCCAAAGCCCGCCTCTGTGATAACATAGTCAGCCAGCTTTAACGCTGTTTTGGTTGCGTTGATGCTGTTGCAGCCGTGTGCAATATTGGCAAAGGGGCCTCCGTGAACCAGTGCCGGTGTGTTTTCCAGTGTCTGTACCAGATTTGGCTTGATGGCATCCTTCAATAGGAGTGTCATAGCGCCTTCTACTCTCAGCTGCGAAGCGGTGACCGGCGCTCCGGAATAACTGTAGCCGACAACGATTCTGCCAAGCCGGGCCTTCAGATCAGACAGATCGGCAGACAAACACAGGATAGCCATAACCTCCGATGCAACAGTGATATTAAAGCCGTCTTCTCTGGGTACTCCGTTGGACTTGCCGCCCAGTCCGACAACAATATTCCTTAAAGCTCTGTCATTTATGTCCATAGCCCGCTTCCATACAATCTGTCTTGGGTCAAGGCACAGTTCGTTGCCCTGCTGGATATGGTTGTCAATGGCGGCCGATAACAGATTGTTTGCAGCAGTAATAGCATGCATGTCACCGGTGAAATGCAAGTTAATATCCTCCATCGGGACAACCTGGGAATATCCTCCGCCGGCGGCTCCGCCCTTAACACCCATAACGGGGCCAAGGGATGGCTCTCTTAAAGCAATCACAGTCTTCTTGCCTATAGCCGTTAAAGCCTGCCCTAGGCCAACGGTAGTCGTTGTCTTGCCTTCTCCTGCCGGAGTGGGATTGATAGCTGTAACCAGCACAAGCTTACCGTCTTTTTTATCCCTCAGCCTGTTCCATAGAGCAGGTGACAATTTAGCTTTGTATTTCCCGTATAATTCAAGTTCATCTTCTGTAATACTTAAAGCGGCTGCAATTTCATTTATTGGTTTCATTATACATTGCTGAGCGATTTCAATATCTGTAAGCATATAATGTACTCCTCAAATCAATTTGTTTCTATTATTATAGCTTTTTACTACTTACAGCACAATACAATGTTTCGAATACGAAACAATGTTACGTATTCGGAACAATCCGGCCTGAGTTTACATATTATGTAACAGGAGTTATTAGCTCGCAGGAGCATTGCTGTAATGAAACAGCACAGGTGGTGAACGAATGGGTGATATTAAGATCGGTGATATCGTTGCGAGAAAATCGTACGGGTCAGATGTTTTTTTTAAAGTTGTAGATATTGTGGAAAGGAATGGGGAGAAAATAATCACTTTAAAAGGAATAAGCTACAGGATAGAAGCAGATGCACCAGAATCTGATCTGGAAATACAACCCGACACCAAAGTGAGGGAATACAGAGATAGGTTCTGCAGGATGGCAGATAGCTGCATGGATGCCCAAACAGCAAGAGAGAAAAATTCGACAGCTTATTATGCGCCACGTTTCAGGGGATACTCAAAAAAAGCATATTATAGAAATACTTCCAATGAAGAAGCGGGAAAAATAAAGAAGCCCGGTAAAGTACTCCATGTAGATGGTGATAAGGATTATTTGGAGAATTGCTTGTCAGAATACAAAAAGCTTGGATTAAACGCTGTCGGACAGTATGTGCCTGAAAAAGACCAACCTGGGGCAATAGCAGAATTACTGAGAACATACAGGCCTGATATATTGGTCCTAACGGGTCACGATGGCTTCTTAAAGGGTGAGAACAGCTTCACAAACATTAAAGCTTATAGGACCTCTGAATATTTTATTGAAGCAGTAAAGGAAGCAAGGCGGTTTAACAGTGACATGGACGGACTAGTCATTTTTGCAGGTGCCTGCCAATCTCTATATAACGAGTTAATCAAGGCAGGAGCCAACTTTGCCAGTGCACCTTTCCGTGATATGATACATGCGCTTGATCCGGTAATGGTCAGTCAAAAGGTGGCATTTACCGGAATCGACAGAGTACTTACCGCTGAGGAAGTTATTGATGCCACCATTACAGGCAAATCGGGAATAGGAGGTGTCCAGACAAGGGGGAAATACAGAGAAGGATTTCCGATGGAGCCTTACCACTAATAATTGGGCGTAAACTAGTGAGTAGCTAGTGAAAACCAGTGAAAACCAGTGAAAAAAGTGCTAATTTAAAAAAAACACTTGACATAATTAAATTACCCTTGTTATAATATTTATTTTTTTGACAAGCTATACTGTTTATGATATAATATTGAAAACAGAAGATGAGGTGATTCAATGGCAGAGAAGAGTGACCTGTTTCAAATAAAGAAGAACATTGAAACCAGCATTGGTGAAAAAGTTCAGCTCAAAGCCAATAAAGGAAGAAAAAAGGCATTTATTAAAGAAGGAGTTATAGAGAATTCCTACCCTAGCATCTTCATCATCAAGTTTGAAAATGAATATGAGACAACCAGGCGAGTTTCCTACAGTTACACAGACATTCTGACAAAGGCAGTAGAGCTTGTAATTTGCAAGGACGACAAAAGAATACGCGTCAGCTGACGATGATAACAATAAATGATGCAGTGCCTGAAGAACAACCCGATCAAACGATTGGGTTGTTTTTTGTTCTTGAAAGTAATATTTCTGGGACGTTGTCAATATACATTAAATACATTGCAAAATAATTTGCTGTTTTGTATGTGAAGGATATTGTTTACCGTAATACGGGGGGAGGATAAAAAATGTCTCTTGAATTAGTCAAAGAGGCCGTCAGGCTGAATCAACCCATAGGTGAGGATTCGACGCAAACCATTGTTGAAAATGATATTATCGTACCGGATATAAAACCGGACATTGCCCGTATATTGCTGCTGGACGGCGATGCTTACATAAACAGTACGGAATCTGCTTCAGATAAACTACTAATCGGTGGTACCGTAAGGTACAAGATTCTATACATCTCAGATGATCCTGAACAGCCTCTGAAGAGTATCAATACCACATCAGGCTTTCAATATACCATGGATATTCCCGGTACCAGACAGGGGATGCAGTGCAGAGTGAAGTGCAATATTGAGCACATGGAATTTGAGATCCTGAATAGCAGAAAGGTCAATGTAAAGTCGATTGTCAGCCTGAATGCGAGAGTGACCGATCAACTGGAGCAATTTATTGCCCGTGATTTCGAGGGTGCAGACAATGTACAGGTACTGAGAAATACCGTGAGTGTAAATTCATATATTGGTGATAGCGATACCGGATGTCCTGTAAGAGAAACTTTGGAGATACCGGCGGGAAAACCTGCAATGCTGGAAGTCCTCAGAAACGATGTAAAAATCACCGGCAAGGAATATAAGGTGACAGACAACAAAATTATTGCCAAGGGCGAGCTAAACGTGTCAACACTTTATATTGGCGATGATGAGACACGGAGCATACAGTTTATGGAGCATGCAGTTCCCTTCTCCCATTTTATCGATATACCTGGTGCAGATGAAACCTCCTGCTGTAATGTGGAGATCGATATAGGCGAAATGTCATTCGAAATAGATGAGGATGCAGATGGAGAGCTCCGTCAGCTCAGAGGCGAAGTGATGCTTAACGTCTATTCGGAATGCTTCGGCAAAAAGGAAATTGAGCTTGTGGAAGATGCTTACAGCCCTGAGTTCAGAATGGTTCTTGAAAAGGAACAGCTTCAGATGGAGGAGTTGGCTGCCGAAGATAAGAGTCAGGTAACTCTGAAAGAAACAGTGGAAGTGGATGAAGAGTTTCCGGAAATTTATGAAGTATTCAATCTGCTTGGCAAGCTTTCTATTTCTGACAGTGAGGTAACAACAGACCGTATAACAATTGAAGGTGTGATCGGATGTAATATCTTATACCTGGCAAATAGCGAAGAGCAGCCTGTTTTCTGTGTAGACAGGGAAATACCCTTTAAACAGACGCTGGATGTAAAAGGCGCCAGAGCCGGAATGAAGCTGGATGCTGACATGAGTATTGAAAACTGCAGCTATAGTATTGTTTCACCAAGAGAGGCTGAAGTGCGGTTTGTGGTGGAGATGCTGACAAGAGTCAACAAGCAGGTGAATATACCGGTTATATCAAGAGTGACGGAACAGGCTCTGGACCGGACGAGAATGGAGCGACAACCCAGCATAACCATTTACTTTGCTCAGCAGGGAGATACGCTTTGGAAAGTGGCAAAAAAATACTATACAACCATAGAGGAACTAAGGAAAAATAATGAATATGGAAATTCGGATGTGCTTTCACCGGGAGATCAGATATTAATACCGAGAAAAGTAATATAAATTATTGTATTTAAATTAATATTTCTCATGAAACAGAAGTGCTTGAAAAGAAGTTTTCAAGCACTTTTTATTGTAATGAGAATGTTTTTTGTATATAATATACCCGATAGACTGGTTTAGCTAAAAAATGTGATAAAATAGCAGGGGTGGAAATGACAGGTTTGGAAATAGAAGCGCATGCAAAAATCAATCTCTCGCTAGATGTATTAAGAAAGCGGGAGGACGGGTACCATGATCTGAGAATGATCATGCAGACAGTGGTGCTTCATGATACGGTGAAACTGGAAGCTGCTGCCAAAGGTATCCGGCTGGAATGCAACAGCAAATGGGTGCCTTGCGATGGAGCGAATATCGCATGGAAAGCGGCCGATTTACTGATAAACCAATATAATATAAAAAGCGGTGTCAAAATTGTAATTACCAAGAGAATTCCGGTAGCTGCCGGACTTGCCGGAGGCAGCGCTGACGCGGCGGCAGTTCTGAGAGGAATGAATGATCTATTCTCGCTTGGGCTTGATCCGGCAGAGCTGAGAAGCCTGGGAAAGCAGTTGGGTGCCGATGTGCCATATTGTATCAGCGGAGGCACAAAACTTGCAGAGGGAATCGGGGAGAAGCTGACGGATGTTCCTGATTTCAGCGGAGTGGATATCGTGCTGGTTAAGCCTAAAATTGGGGTTTCAACAGCATGGGTATATGGAAACCTGGTCCTATCGGATATCGCGGAGCATGATAGGCCGGATATCGATTTGATCAGAGAAGCATTGGCCCAACGTGATATTAAGAGGGTTGCGGGAAATATGAAGAACGTACTGGAACAGGTGACAATACCCAGATACAGTATTGTTCAGGAGGTAAAGCAAAAGCTTCTTGAGTTTGGTGCATCAGGAAGTATGATGAGCGGAAGCGGGCCGACTGTGTTCGGCATTTTTTCAGAAGGAAGTACCGCGGTCGAGGCATATAACAGGCTTGCAAAGGACAGAAGGTGGCAGTGCTTTTGTACAAAAACAACAGGTATTAGGCAATGAAGGTAAAGCTACTTAATAAAAACAAAACAGATAGAATGAAAGATGACAATGAAGGAGATGCTCAGTATGGCAGGAAAATTATCAAAGGTCAATCTGAATGACTACAAACCCCTGCGTGAGGTGATTTTTAATACTTTGCGCGAAGCTATCATTGTGGGCGAATTAAAACCCGGGGAGAGACTGATGGAAGTGCAGCTGGCCGATAAGATGGGCGTCAGCAGGACTCCGGTTCGTGAAGCGATTAGAAAGCTTGAGCTGGAGGGGCTTGTTGAAATGCTGCCAAGAAAGGGCGCACACGTTGCGGATCTTTCTGTAAAAGATATCATGGACGTTCTTGAGGTCCGTTCCACGCTGGACGGGTTGGCCTCATACCTTTCCGCACAGCGGATAACCGATGAGGAGACGAAGGAACTGAAGCATGTACTGAACCAATTTGTTAATTATGTTGAGAAGGATAATCTGCAGGGCTCGATTAAAAAGGACGTAGAATTCCACGATATTATTTACCGTTCTTCCAGAAACGATAAGCTGATCCAGATAACAAACAATCTCAGGGAGCAGGTTCAGCGGTTCAGGGTCATCTATATGAAGGATTACAGCAGTTCAAGAGAACTGATTCAAGAGCACATGGAGATTTATGAAGCGATTTCCGGAAGAGATTGTACAGCGGCAATGAGTATTGCCCATAGGCATATCAAGAATCAGGAGGAAGCTATAACGAAAGCAATAAAAAAGAATAAGCTGTAAACATTTTTCTTTTTATGACGTATAATTGAACAACGTCATAATTTCCCTAGCTGTCAGTGATGAGTACAATTTCTCGCTGACGTTGTTCAAACGCCACGTGAAGCGGGGCGCACGAAGTGTAGCGTAGGGCAAATTCATTTTGCCCGAAGCGAGGGGGTATGGGGGCTTACCCCCATTAGAAATTGATTGCATGACCGAAACGGAGGGGTACTATTGTCTTCAGGAACTTTATGGTATGATAGCTTTTTAGGCAAATACAAGTCGGGAATTTCACATGAATTTCTTTTTTATTTTAATGTCCGGGATCTGGTTGACAATTACAGGTATCTGGACAGGTATATTTACGAAGAATTTATCAAGCAGAGAGGCTTTGGTATTGTTGCTTTTTATGATATTTCACGTGGGCTGACTTTTCTGGACGCGGGAATGGAAAAGGAATTCAATATCATTACCTCAAATGAAGCTGCCAATGTGATGAATGCCATGCCTTCAAAGCTGTTCCCCTATATCGACAAAGCCCTTAAGAATACCAAAATGGTACTTTTTATCGATCATGCGGAGAAAATTATTCCTTCCGGAGATATCGCAAGCATGTCAACAGAGGAGAGAGTTGACCTGATCTGGATCTGCGAGTGGTCGGTCAATGCAAAGATATCCTCTGTGGGCAGCTCTATTATCATGCTGGCAGACAACCTGGCTGATGTCAGCCGTGAACTTCTGAAGTCTTCCTACAGGATCGAACCGATACTGGTTGGGCTGCCGGATGAAGAACAGCGCAAGGAGTACATCAGCCACCTGTTAAAGGATGATAGCATAAAAACGGATATTACCATCGACGAGTTTGCAAAGCTTTCTTCCGGACTCAGCAAAAAATCCATTAAGGATATCAAGCTGAAGGCAGAAGCGGAGGATGTTCCCATCAGCTTCGAATTTATCAAAGAAAAGAAGCACTCTGTCTTACAAAAGGAATATGGTGATGTGCTGGAATTCATTTACCCGGAAATAGGCTTTGAAAATATTGGTGGGATGGATAAAGCGAAGAACTATCTCCTGAAAAATATTGTCCAGCCGATTATGAAGGGGGACTTGAGAAGGGTGCCTATGGGTATTTTGCTTTGCGGCCCTTCCGGTACCGGAAAAACACTTTTGGTAAATGCATTGGCTAAAGCCAGTGGCTTTAACTGTGTTAAAATCGATATGTCCAGGATACTGGGTCAATATGTAGGCGAAAGTGAAAAGAATTTCAAAAAATGTTTACTTGGCGCCCAATCCCAGCAGCCTGTTATTGTGTTTGTCGATGAGCTCGATACGGCTTTCCGCAGAGGAGAAAGCGGAGATAGCGGTGTAAGCAGAAATATATTCAGTGAATTTTTACAGTTTACCGGTAATACTAATAATAGGGGTAAAGTAATTTTCATTGCCGCAACCAACCGACCGGATCTCATTGATCCTGCATTGAAGAGAGCCGGCAGGTTTGACAAAAAGATACCGATCCTGCTTCCGGACGGGCAGGAGCGAAGTGAAATATTCCGAATTATCATTCAAAAATATGGCTTTGAAACGGATATTGAAGACTTCTTGCCGTTTGCTGAGGGAACAGAGAATTACACGGGTGCGGAAATAGAAACGGTTGTCAGAAAGGCTTATGAAATTGCCAATGAGGATGAAATAGAGGATACAACGCTGACGGCTGCAATACTGGAGGAAGCGATCGACAGATGCCGGCCCAGCACACAGCAGGTACAGTTTATGACAATGCTGGCCATTGAGGAATGTGATGACAAAGACCTGCTGCCGGAAAAATACAGGGGACTGCTTGACAATAATGGGCTGACAGACGGGAGACAATAGGAAGCTGAAAGAAATCAGTATTCCCTTTACATCGGGCATTATTTATTATAAATTATTAATATACAGATTTTGGTCAAATAATTAACAGGGAGGCTATCATAATGGGTTTATTCAGTAGATTGGGTGCGTTGATAAGAGGTTTTTTCTCAAGTCTTGTAGGAGGCGCTGAGGAAAAGAACCCCGAGCTATTATTTGAAGATATTAAGCTGCAGATCGATAAAGCAAGAAAAGAAGCTGAGCGCCAGATTCTAGATATTCAAACGAATGCAGAAATGATTAAGATTGAGATGAAAAACGCAGAGAAAAATCTTTCCGCGGTTAAAGCAAGGGTGGAAGCTGCGCAGAAACAGGGAGACAGGGATGTGTTGGTTGAATTGCTCATGCAGGAGGAAGAATACCAGTCTACCTATGAAACCCACAAAGCGACTTATGATACAGCTATGGCTGAAGTTTCAAGGATCAGAGAGGACTACAAGATATTTGAATCTGAGATGACGGCCAAACTCAACGAGCTGAAAACATTGAAGTCCCAGGCAAAGATGGCGCAGCTCAGGGAGAATATCAACTCTGTTAATGCAAAATATACATCCAAGAATAATACGGTAGGCAGTGTGAATGAGAGCATGGACAGGGCAAGAGAACTGGTAAACAAGAAAACCGCCCGTGCCAATGCAGTGGAATCCCTTGGAGATACCAATATGGAAATGAAGCTTAAAAGACTGGACATGAACTCCGCAAGAGACAGAGCAAAAGCCAGAGCGGAGGCAATGCTTGGCAGTGAGCAGGGATTCGAAGTCAAGGAAAAGACAGAAAATAAAGTATCGCAATAAGCAGACATGGAATGTGTAACAGTACACAGTGATTATATCACTTCAGTCAATGTTGATTTATGGTGCGTATTTGGCAAGGATGGTGGATGAACCTTATGAGAGCAAGAATGGTTTTAAGTGCATTGTTTAAAATGAGGAATATCGGTATACTGGCTGCAGTAATGATACTGTCTGCACTTTTGAGCGATCCGACAGCGCTGCCCACTCTGCTGGGATACGGCGTAGCATTGCCGGACGGACTGACAATATCGGTCGGTTTTGCCGTTTACATCGGATTTGTGCTGCAGACCCTTTCAAGCGCGAAGTTTCATGAGGATTTCAACCATAAGGAGAAGCTATACAAGATCCGTGATCTGAACCGTTTGGCAAACAGACTGTCAAGTGAGGCTAGAAGGAATACGAATAATACCTATTCCCAAAAGCTCAGGAAGGTCATGGAGGACAAAAATGATATTTTCCAATCCTATTCAACAGGTGAGCATAGCTATCTGAAAGAGAAAATCGTGGAACAGACGTTGTCGCTGGTCATCGCCTATCTGAAGCTGTTAAATAATTTTTGCATACGGAATCGTGAACTCAGTGGCGTGGATGTTAGTGCAGTAGCTGCCAGAATCAACACGAACAACAGGAAGCTTAGCTTTGCCAAGGATGTCCACATGGCTGAGGATGTCCGCAAGGTCATCGAAATGGACGAAAAGCTGATTACCAGACTGAAGGAAGAGAAAAAGGATCTTGAAAGGATTAGTACTAAGCTGGATTATATGGAAAGTACGGTGAATATGTTTAAGCACCAGATCCTGTCCAGTGTAGAAAACGAGGATATGCTGGAGCAGCTTGAAACAGCCGTTAATGAAGCTGAAGCTCTTGATACAGTTCTTGAAGACAGACGTAAAAGCAAGTTGAGAAGATAAGGTTTAAAGAATACTCTCACAAGGATATCAAGCGAGGAAATCAGTTACCTTGCCTGATATCCTTGTTGCTTTTCGCAAAAAGAGGATTATGAGAGCCTATGTCGAATTATTATTTTATATGTATAGGAGACATGCTAATACACCATCCATTGCGGTAGCTGATACCAGTTGCCGGGTGTTTTGATCAGGAGAAACGAGATGCAAAATAACGTGATCTATACATCAGAATATATTTCTATATTAAAAATGGAAGATGGCTTTTACATACAATCTTTTAAGAATGGCATGTCTCTTGAACAATTCAACAAAATGATTCTAAATCATCCGGAGATCACCATTACCAGTATCATGGCAGTCCGAAATGCAATTGTGAATGCACCCAGACCACCTGAGAAATTTGCGGAAATTAAAGAACGGGTAAATATTGAGGTGTCGGATGACGGACTTCAAGCATTTATAACGCTTTTTGTAAATGAAAAAGATCTTTCAGGCCCTCACCGTGCTGATCTTTTTAAAGAAATGATGCGCGGTCTGAAGGATAAAGGGATCACATATGGGGTAAAAACCAATGTCCTGCTTAATAAAATGGTCAACCACCAGAAAATCCTTGTCGCAGAAGGTGTTGCTCCTGTAAATGGCCAGGATTCAACGATCCGCATGTATGAGCTGAAGGAGGCTAAACCTGAAGCAAAAGAGGATGGTAATGTCGATCATTATGAACTGAATCTGATCAACCGTGTTATTGCCGGAGATTGGCTTGGGGAGAGGATAGAAGCAACGGACGGTATTCCGGGCAAAACAGTAAAGGGAAGTACATTGTTGCCGGTGAGAGGGAAAGAGCTGCCTTTGTTTTATGATAGAAACACAGTCAGGGAGTTGTACGAAGACGGGAAGACAGTTCTTTACGCAAAGATTAATGGTGCAGTGCACTACGATGGTGATAAAATTAGTGTCTCAAACCATCTGGAGATTGTAGGAAATATTAACTTTAAAACTGGAAATATTGACTTTGATGGGTTCTTAACAATTACAGGAACGGTTGAAGACCATTTCTCCGTAACAGCTACTAAGGATATTGAAATTTTAGGAGATTATGGTGTCGGTGCAGCTAAGGAAATTATCAGCAAGAGCGGTAGTATTTATATGAAAGGTGGTATTGCAGGAAACGGCAAGACAGTAATTCGTAGCGGCAAGAATATCTATACAAAATTTGTTGCAGATACGTCCATCATCTGCGACGGTAGTGTACATATAGGCTTCTACTGCCTGAACAGCAGTATACGGGCAAAAGAGGTGATACTGGATTCTCCCAGAGGACAGATCATCGGCGGCAATATTGAGGCTGAAATACGGGTGGTAGCATCAATGATCGGTTCTTCCAGTGAAAAGAGGACAAGTATTGTTGTAACAGGCTTTAATCGCAGACTGTTAAAAAGGTATCTGGATGAAGCCACAACAGATATTGAGCAGTTGAAGGGAGACCTGGCGAAGGCAAAGTTTGAAATGGCTGCATACTCCAATACTCAGGATTTATCCAGAGAGCAGAGAGCGGTATATGAAAAAATCATGGATCACTTTTTCAAAATAAGAGATCTGCTGAAGCGGCGGGAGGATGAAAGAAAATCGATTTCCACCTACTTAAAAACTCATGGGGAAGGTGAAATTGCAGTATTGAAGAAGGTTTATCCCAATACACAGCTGGAAATCAAGAAGATTATCAAGGAGATTACAAGTCCTGTCATGAGTACAAGCTTTTTTGTGCAGGACGGAGAGATGAAGGAGTTATAGGAATTCGTATTATGGCAATCTATTGCGGAGTTGACATTATAGAAATAGAAAGATTGAGGAATTCCATTCAGAATGTAGAAGGATTTAGGGATAGGGTGTTCACCACGGCAGAAGTTGCCTACTGTGAAAACAGAAAGAAGGCAAGGTTTGAAAGCTATGCGGCAAGGTTTGCAGCAAAAGAGGCTGTAATGAAGGCACTGGGCACAGGCATGGCTGATGGCCTTGGCTGGAAGCATATAGAAATTTTAAACAATGATAAGGGAAAACCAAATGTAGTACTAACACACAATGCTCGCGCAATTTTCGAGAAAATGGGCGCAAAAAGTATTGATATCAGTGTTTCTCATTGCAGTGATTATGCTGTCGCGTATGCGGTGATAGAAGCTTGAGGGGGTGACGCGGATGAGGATCAGGCTGCTTCATTGCGGCGACATTCATCTGGATGCGCCTTTCACTTCACTTTCGGATGCAGAAGGCAGACCGGAGCAGAGACGGCAGGAATTAAAGCAGGTAATCAGCAGGATAGTTGAACTGGCAGCAGAGGAACAGGTTGATTTACTGCTTGTTTGCGGTGATCTCTATGAACATGGCTATGTTAGAAAAAGCACAATTCAGTTCGTTTCCGATCAGTTTGAAAGAATACAGAAGATACCGGTATTGATAATCCCGGGAAATCATGACCCGGCAACGGCGGACTCCTTTTATTACCACTTCAGATGGCCTTCAAATGTTTGTATACTTAGAGAGGAGAAGGGCTTTTATGAGCATGCCGGCAGCGGCGCACGGGTATATACCCGGTTACCTTTGTCAGATAAGCTGGACCGGAGCCGGATCAATATTCTGATGTGTCATGGGACATTGGACATGCCCTTCAGTACCGATGCGTATCAGCCCCTATCCAGTAAGGATATTGAGGATTGTGGATTTGACTACTGTGCTCTGGGTCATTTCCATACAAGAATGTTTGGAGCCGGTATTCAAAAAAGGATTTTTAATGCAGGAAGCCCGGAGCCTTTAGGCTTTGATGAAGAAGGCGATCACGGTGTTTATTTATCTATGATTGAGAAAGAACCGGGCGAGGAAAGCCGGATAGAGGCAGAATTTAAAGTATTGAATCTGCGGCACTTTCTGAATCTCAGTGTTCAGGCGGGAGGCTGCCTCAGTGATGAACAGGTGGCAATACGTGCTAAATTGGTACTGCGGGACGCCGGAAGCAGCGAAGACCTCTATCGTATTTTCTTACAGGGGTATATTACGCAAGGATTTAAAATCGATCCTTTACGTGTCGCAGACTTATTGGAAACAGAAGCTTTTTTTATCAGGGTGGTGGACCAAACGACACCGGAGTATGATCTTGCGCTGATTTCCGACGAGCCCGGATTACGGGGTCTTTTTGCGCGAAAAATGCTTAATCGGGCAGCAGCGGCTGGTGAAGAAGAAAAGCAACTGATCATGCAGGCTCTTTACTATGGTCTGGAAGCAATCGATGAGGGACGGGTATGTATATAGAGAAGCTGGAAGTCAAAGGCTTCGGGAAGCTAAAAAACCGGAGCATTCGATTGAGAAAAGGCATTAATTTAATATATGGTGATAATGAAGCCGGAAAGTCAACACTGCAATGGTTTATTACAGGCATGCTCTACGGATTGAAAAATGGAAAGCAGGGAAGAAACAGCCTGATGCAGCCGCAAAAAAGATTCTCCCCGTGGGGCGGGGGAGTTTTCCGCGGAGCGATGGTTTATGTCCTGAATGATGGAAGTACTTACCGGCTGGAAAGAGATTTTCAAAATGGTACAGTGCAATTGTATGACAGCAATTTTAACAATATCACGAATTCTTTTCCTGTGGGAAGAGATAAGCAGCCAATGATTGCAGAAAGGCAGTTTGGCATCGATGAGGCAACATTTGAAAGAACAGCACTAATCCGTCAGATGGAGGTAAGGCTTGACGAAAACAGCGCAGCATCGTTGGCCTCCAGACTGGCAAATGTCAGCAGTACCGGTTTTGAAGAGCTCTCTTTCAGCAGAGCGGAGAAAGCACTCACACAGGCTCTGAAAAACAATGTAGGTACCGATAGAACAACAACACAGCCATTGGATAAGCTGGAAGCCAGACTGAAACAGCTGGAGCTGAGCCGTGACAGATTGGAGAAGCAACGGTCACAGAGCCTGTTGGCAAGAGAAGAATTGAAGCGGGTACAAAATCAGATAGAGCAATTAAAGAAGAATACCAGGTATCTTGAGCATATCAGCACACTGGTAGGAATCAGAGAAGCCCTCGACAGCAATTTAAAGAAAGAGACCGGTTTAAAGGAAATTCTTAAGCATCTGGCTGAGCTCGACAAGACTCCTGTATCTCCTGTGACGGATAGCATGCATAACGGACCGGTGACAAACAGTTTTCATGTACCGGCGATAAACAATTCATCCGGGAAAGGGAAAGGAAGCGGGGCAGCACCGGTGCTTTATCTGTCTTCTGCCGTAGTCTTTGCCGTATTATCGGTTTATATAGCCATAACAAAAGGCTGGCCGCACGCATGGCAGCTGATTTTGGTTCTTTGTGCCGGGGTTGTATGCGCAGCAGCTGCCGGAGTGGCAGGACTGAGGAGAAATGCTACAGGATATAGACAAAGGGCTTTACCCGATAAAGAGAAGAGCACAACAGGACTTTTAACAGAAGATACCAGGGATATAGAGGCTGCAGAGGCGGCAATTAGAAGCGGAGAGAGAGAAGCAGAACGAAATACAGCATTTAAGAGTATATTTGGCAGTGCATCCCTCCTTTGCGGTAAACAGATACGTGATATTGTGGCGGTAAAGGAGGAATTGCGCGGAACAGAGGCTGAGCTTGACCTTCTCAGTACGGAGCTGGAGCGTGGAATAGCTGCAGCGAAGGCGATCCATGATGCACAAGATAGTATATCCCATTATGACACCCAGGAAAGTGTTTTCCATATCAATGAGCTTGATACCCGACTTTATGATTCCGGCATTGCGGAGCTAAAGAGCTTATTGCAGGAAGAGTCGGAAAGATATAAGTCGCTTTCACTTGAAGCTGCTTTGAAGGAGAAGTATTACGAAGGGCTTCTGCAGGATGTTCTGTTGGAGAATGAAGAATTGCAGCAGGTGGTGGAGGAAGCTGCTGCAATAAAAGAGAATATCTCACTGTTGAGGTTTAAGGGAAGTGCTTTGAAGCTTGCCCATGAAGTATTGACGGAGGCAGGTCTTGAAATAAAAAACAGCTTTGCTCCAGATCTCAACAACGCAATGAGCTCAGTGATCAATGGATTAACGGCAGGAAAATATGATGATCTGCGCGGCGATGACAAATTATTTTTAAATGTCGCAGTCCCCGAAAGTGGGGACGTGAAAAATGCACTTTCTCTCAGCGGTGCGGCGACGGATCAGATGTATTTGGCGCTGCGGCTTGCTATGACCGGTATTCTCCATACAGGGAAGGAAGAGCTGCCGCTTATCATGGATGAAGCTTTTTCTCAGTTTGATGACAAAAGGACGGAACTTGCGTTACAATATCTATATCATGCATATGAATCAAAACAGGCACTGATTTTTACATGTAAACAGCGAGAAGTTGAGCTTGCGCAGAAAATATGCGGAAGTGACCTGAATTTGGTGTTGCTATAAAATTTCTTTACAAATGAGAAATTTTACTCTGAACTGAGGTGTTATAATATGGGGAACCAGAAGCAGAATAAGTGGGTAACAGCAGTATCTCTAATTATCATGACAACCATACTGACTGCAGCAGTTGTTACAGGACTGACAGGCTGCAGCAGTGATACAAGAGGTGTTTTGGCAGAAACCACTCCGAGCGGTGAAGAAACATCGATTGAATCGGTTATCGATTACGTATACGGAATTCCAATGGATGAAAATGCAGGCGTTGTTACCGAGCGAGTTGCAGATATTTATCAGAATCCGGATGTAAAGTCAGACCGCATTTCGCAGGCTCTGTACAATCAGCCTGTCAGTATTCTTCAGCGGGAAGAAGGCTGGGCCAGGGTCAGCCTGGTTGACGGCAGCAGTGGCTGGATGAAAGCAAAATACATTGACAGTGATGTCTCCAGTGTTTATGGCAGGACTTATACACACAGGATTATTGTGACCAGCAGGGAAAAAAGTATTTATTCAAGTCCATCAGGCGGTGTGACTGAGATAGAGGCTCCCATGGGCACGGAATTTTTTACTTTCAATAGCTCCGGTGATATCTATGAGGTGTTTCTGCCGGGTAATAAAACGGGGTGGATCAAAGGCAGCGGCATTATTCATATAGGTTTGGGTGAAAAAGTTCCTGTTACAAATGCAGATGATTTTGCCTCAACCGCTTTGAGGCTGAAGGGTACTGCTTATCTTCTCAATGGTATGAGTGCTCTGGGCATTGATGCATCCGGGCTCGTTTATATTTGTGCACGTATCAATGGCATAGACCTCCCGAGAAGCATAACCGGTCAAATGTCTTCAGGTATCGAAATCGAACCTGACAATGTACAGGCAGGAGACTTGGTTTTTTTAGCCGGAGTTGGTGAAAACGAAGCTGAGACAGTTACCTGCGTAGGTATTTGTATCGGCGGAGGGAGCTACATTTATGCGGGCAGAAGAAGCGGCTATGTTACAATAGGCGATATAAAGAAGAATAATGCCGAAGGTACGATCGTAGCAGCCAGAAGGTTGTTTAATTAAAGTGCTTCGGCGCATTTGGCTGCAATGGAGACATGTTTGGCATAGGATGATTTTTTTGCAAGGCTCTCCGCCAGCAGGGTAATATCTTTGCAGGCATTGGGATTAGCGAGTCTTTTTGCTGCTTCCGACATCCGGGCCAACACAGCCGGCTGATCCAGTGTCTTATTGAGCAAAGCATCAATATCTTCACAGGACTGTAGTCTGGTGGCTGCACCGGAATCCGTAAGAAATCGGGCGTTTCTTTCTTCCTGTCCGGGGATTGGTGTTATAATGATACATGGGAGCCTTTTTACCAGAGCTTCGGTAACGGTGATTCCTCCTGGTTTGGTAATCAGTAGGTCTGCCATATCCATCAGTTCACTGATTTTTTCGGTATAGCCCAAGATTTTTACGGTTTTCGTGGAGAGTCTGGAATGCTCTTCCAATTGCAATTTGAGCTTTGTATTACAGCCTGTCACTGCGATAATCTGAATATCTCGCTGCAGCTTGAGCAGAGACATAAAAACAGACTGTAATCCGCCATAGCCAAGGCTGCCACCCATCAATAGAATGGTTGGTTTATCTTCAAAACCCATTTTTTTTAATAGCAGGAGTCGCTCTCTTACACTTAAAAAGCTCTCCGCAACAGGTATTCCCAGAGGATATATCCGCTCCTCACCGATTCCCATTTTCACCATATCCCATTTTATATACTCATTTGCAGTTATAAAAGCGTCAACTCCATTAAGCTTCCAGAAAAAGTGGCTTGTATAATCTGTTACAATGCCGATTACCGGTATATGAAGCAGTTTCTTTATCTTCAGGTATGAAAGCATTTGCAATGGCATGGTATGGGTGCAGATGACGACATCAGGGTAGAATTGCTCAAAAAGCGGGAGCAGTCTGCGGGCTAGAGCATAATTAAAGCCCTTCACCAGGTCTGTAATCACTTCATTCTTTTCGGAGAGATCATAAAACCATCCGTATACATTGGGGTATTTTTCTATGGTATTCAGGTATGTTCCGGTCACCAGCTTGTCAACAAGGGGACTTATGTATTTGAGTGTGTCGGCCAGTCTGGTCTTGCAGCCCGGAAGCTGCTGCTCCATTTGCTGCATAACAGCTTGAGCTGTTTTGATGTGACCTCCGCCGGTTGCGGCGGTCAGAAAAAGTATGTTCATCCAGTTTGTCTACCTCCAACTATCATTATTAACAAAAAAGAGGGAGATTATGTTGGAATATTTATTTGTGTTATGAAGAGAATAGTAATTGTGTTGGTCTGTATTGTAGAGGATTATGAAGGAAAAGGGTTATTACGGTTAGGAGGATGAATTTTGGGCATAAGGGAGAAATTACTGGATTTTAAAAGACGATTATCGGACAGAAGGATGTATAGTATTGTTATTACGTTAATAGCAGCAATATCTATATGGGGAATCTATCAATACAAGCATGCAGCCAATTTGCGGCAGGAACTGGATAATCAGTATAACAGGGCATTTTATGAAATGGTCGGATATGTGAATAATGTTGAGACACTCCTGGCAAAATCAATGATCAGCGGGACTACGGAAAAAACGGCGGTTACACTTCAGGAAGCCTGGAGACAGTCGAACATGGCACAGACAAATCTTGGGCAACTGCCTGTTTCACAGCCTGTACTGGCCAATACCTCCAAGTTTCTTACACAGGTAGGAGACCTTTGTTTATCACTGGATAACCAAAACATTAGAGGAAATCAGTTAAGTGAAGAACAATATAAAACAATAGGAGATATGTATAAATACTCTACTACACTGAATAAAAGTCTGCAAGGACTGCAAAATGATCTTGGCTCAGGCAGGATGAGATGGGGGGAAATAGCAAACAAGGGGACAAAGCTTTTTGGAAAGACATCAGCCAGTGCAACAATGAAGAAAATCGAAACTATTGATACAACCTTTCAGAATTATCCCACATTAATCTATGACGGGCCATTTTCAGACCATATGACAACAGATGATGCCAAAGGCCTTACAGGTGAGACAATGAATTCTGAAGAGGCTAAAAAGGCTGTGATGAAGTTTCTCGGAGAGGATAAGGTACAGGAAGTGAAGGATGTCGGCAAAAGTGACAGTGGTCCGATTAAGACCTACAGCTTCCAGGTGGTTTTGAAAAGCGACCCAAAGGGAGCGGGTATTCATATGGGTGTGTCACAAAAAGGCGGACATGTAGTGTGGATGCTTAATAACAGGCCTGTTGCAGAAAAAAAGATTGATATGGATAAGGCGAAAAAAGCCGGCAGGGACTTCCTAAAGGAAAAGGGCATAGACAACATGGAGGATACCTATTATCTGACACAGGATAACACGGCAACAATCAATTATGCTTATAGACAAAATGAGGTGACGGTATATCCGGATCTGATCAAGCTTAAGGTAGCACTGGATACTGGTGAGATCGTCGGTATGGAAGCGAAAACGTATTTATCGAACCACAGGGAAAGAGAGATTCCAGCACCTAAGATTACTGCAGAAGAAGCACGGGCGAAAATAAACGGAAGGCTTGAGCTTCACGGTTCCGGCATGGCAATGATTCCGACAAGCTACAAAAAAGAACTGTTCTGCTATGAGTTTAAGGGCAAACTGAATAACAATGATTTTCTAATCTACATTAATGCTGAAACAGGTGAAGAGGAAGACATTCTGATGATTGTCAACACACCAAATGGAGTGCTTACCATGTAAGATATAATAAGATAAGCGACGCTGAGCAAAGCCGGCAAAGCAAACAGAAACCGCCGGGACTCTGTTCCACATATTGCAAAATCCCGCTAAAAAAGGTATATTAAAAACATTAAGGCACAGGGAGGTATATGGTGGACGGAAATCAAATGAAAGCAAGAAGCGGGGGAGCTGATGAGCAGCGGTTAAAAAAGCCGGGCATAACCCAGACTTGTATACTGTTTTCCATAACGATCATCCTTTTTATCTTTATAGGGTACAGGGTGCAGCGCGTTGAGTTTTATTCAGGGATTTTGATTACTGAATTCGGTCTGATTATGCTTCCGGCATTCGTGCTCCTTCTGATATTCCGATTCGATCTTAAATTCGTTCTGAGGCTGAACAAAACAAAGCTGGTGAACTATTTTGTAACCTTCGGGATTATGCTTTTTGCAATACCACTGGCTGGAATGTTTAATCTGCTAAACCTTCTGCTGGTGAATTCCATATTCGGTAAGGTAATTATCCAGCAGGTACCGGTTGCAAAAAATGGGACGGAGCTCCTTCTGAACATAATTGTTATTGCCGGCAGTGCAGGGATTTGTGAGGAATTTCTTTTCAGAGGAGTGATTCAGAGGGGGCTGGAGCGGTTTGGCGCAGCCAAAGCCATACTGTTGGCAGCTTTTCTATTTAGCCTTACACACGTGGATTTCCAGAAAATATTCGGTACCTTCTTACTGGGTGCGTTGATCGGTTTTATCGTGTATAGAACGAATTCTCTTTACTGTGGCGTGTTTGCCCACTTTACAAATAATGCGCTGGCAGTATTGATCAGCTATGGAGCAGCAAAGCTTACATCCATGTTCCAGGAAACAGCGATGAATATAACGGAAGAAACGGATTTAAACAGCCTATTTTCAACCTTCGGCGAGTTACCGCCTCAGCAGCTGGTCATCGTATTTTTTATATACGGCTTCATGTTCCTCTTCTTTGCGATCCTATTTATACTGCTGCTTTATGCTCTAATCAGGTTGAATCCAGTAAGAGGCTTACCGGAAGCGGTGAATGTAGATGTGGATTCGAATACGTCAACTCGTCTTGTGGGTTACAACGGGGCTAACCTTACGGATCGCAGCTCAGCCGGATTGGCCGGAAGGAGCGAATTGCCCGAAATTCCCGGAAGGTCCGGAAGGCTCACAAGATCTGAATTGCCTGAAAGAACTGGTAGGCAAATGATAGGCCTTCTGTGGCTTCTGCCTGGAATACTGCTGATTTTTGGGATCTATTACTTCCAGGTATTTCGGTTCACCGGAGCCGAAAATACCTTTATCGACATTGCAAAAAGACTGCTGGGTGTGTAAAAAGGAAAGTGAATGATATGCATTAAGGCGTCATGCTCTTGATACTTCGGATGTCGTCTCCTGCAAACCTGAATATGTCAAAGCTGCCGGTTATACGTGATGCAATTCGTTCGTCATAATATTCAAACAGCTTCTTTAAATCAATATTTGTAGCGATAATCGTTTTACATGGCCTTTTCCGGTCATTTGCGTACCGGGTGTCCAATATGTTTAAAAGCTCCGCATAACGCATAGCACTTGGTGATTCGGTGCCAAGATCGTCTATAATCAGCAGCTCGGTTTCCAGAATGCTTTTATAGATGGAATTGTCGTAGATTTCATCCCGGGAGGACTTATAGCGATATTCGTAAATCGTATTGAAAAGTGCAGGAGCTGTTTGATAGAGTACTGAGTATCCGCGATTCATAAGCTCAACAGCAATACAGCCGGCCATGAAAGTTTTACCAACGCCGGTGGGACCGCTGAAAAGCAGGTTTTTCGTATCCGGAAGACTGAAGTTCTTCACAAAGCGGAGGCAATGATCACGAATTCCCAGTATTTGGATCCTGGGCGATTTTTTTATCCCATAACGCTGCTCATCAGGCGTATCAGGATAATATCCTGCATCAAAGCTGTTAAAGCCATCATTGCCTGCAATGGTCAGATTGGACTGATCATATATATAGTCAATCAGCTGTTGCTTGTAGCATACACAGACCGTGTCAGCTTCTCCGTTGTCAGAATTGATTAAACCGGTATCAGAGCATTTGTCACAAATAAATACAAGGCTCAGGTAGTTTTCCGGGTAGCCATTTGACTTCAAAAGAGATGCCTTCTCCGATTTCAGTCGGTCAATCGCATCCGTCAGCTCTTTAACCGCATTGTCAGAGGAAAGCTCTCCTTTTAGCAGCATGATATTATATTTAAGGCCTGCATGATGAATTTCTTCGTCAATTTCTCTGAGCCTGGGGATAAGGGAATATAGCTCTGACTTTCTCTCCTCGAGCTTATCATAAGCATTCCTGCGCCTATTGTCATATTCGTTTTTAATCAGGTTATGCACATTAAAATTCATGTTTTATCTTTCTCATCCCTTCTCGAAGTGCTCACACATCCTTATATAACTTATCGAAGTATTCATCATCATATTTGCGCTGCTCAAAATTACCCTTCTGGGGTACTGCTCCGTCTTTCGCTTTTGGCGTCCTGCCGGCGGAGGAAGGTTTTCTGTCTCCTTCAGCAGCGAGGATCTCTTCCTTCGTTTTAAATCCTTTCTCGTACCAATTGGTCAGGATTTTGTTAATATACTCAAAGCTGGGGTTCACTGCAGAGGTGGTGCGTTTCAGGGCCATCTCGATGATGTCGAAGCCATACCCGAACTGCAGTACCCACTTCTCAACATAAGCTTCCTCATACTCGGTCAGATAGCCCTGCTTTCTGAGCTTTTTCATGATCTTGACGCGGATATCTTTGAGCTGTTGGGCTTCTATGGAGTATTTATCCAAATCAAAGCTGTTTCTGATATTTTTGTTGTGCCAATTTTCAGCCACTTTGGCAATGTAAGGCTTCGAGAGACCTTTATAGTCGTAGCAGTGTTTAAAAAGCGCATACATCACGTCTTCTTCAAATTGGTACTTGTCAAACCATGCATCAATGTCTGTATACCAGGATGGCGACATAACGCCCTGGAAAAAGGCATTGTTAATGCTGGATATAAACCGGTTGCGCTTTTTGTTCCTCTCAGAGCTGAGAGCAGCTTCTGCAGGGGTCGATGTGGATTTTAGCCTGTAGAGCTTCTTGATTTCCTTTTCCTTCAGATCAATAAAGCTGATACCGTGATTGCTCCGAGTAATAATTCCAAGCTCTTCAAGGCAGGTCAATGCTTCTCTCACCCTCGCCGGCGTCATTTCAAGCTTCTTGGCAATATCTTCAGCAGATGCCTGCTTTCCATGCGTGCCAAGAAAAAGACATTGAAGATAAACCTTTACAAAATCGCCCTCCAATGAAGGCATATATTCCGTAATAAAAACATCCGGTACCAAAGCATCGGAGTAAAGTAACGATAAATTCGTATCAAAAACCATATTGCACGACCTCACATGATAGTTCTATACATAATGTCCTCAGACATAATTTTTACCTGATGACATTATATCATAATCCTAACTTCTTTATAATCCTGTGCAAGCGCAAAATATAAATACAGATAATCCCATAAACCATAAAAATACAGTTGATTTTAGAGAGGGAATGTATTATTATATATATTGCACTTGTCGTCGCGGTATCAAATGTTGCCTCCGATATGCATTGTGCATAATATGTGCGCCCGTAGCTCAATTGGATAGAGCGTCTGGCTACGGACCAGAAGGTTGTGGATTCGATCTCTGCCGGGCGCGCCAGGTTAGAGCCTATTAGTATAAAAGCTGATAGGCTCTGATTTTATCTGTGTCTTACAATCCTTCTGCTTATCCCGCGAAGGATTTATCCCGCGAAACATAACACGCTAAATGCTGCTCAAGTTGCCTTACTGAACCGTCCCCTGTCGCACAGTAATGAATCTTTGCAAATTTATAATACTTATTAAGCTGGTTTTAACACAATCTTTATACCATTAATAGTAAAATATTCCTATCAGTTTATTAGAAGGTGAATCAATGAATATACTGCTGTTAATTAGTCTGTTGATACCACTTGTATTGATTGGATATGTCATATCCGGGCTTGATGGATTTTTAGAAAGAGGCGGTATACTGGATGAAGAGATTCCATCATACCCGACAGCTATTTTATTTGGAAAAAGTGACTTAGCCATGCAAGTGAATGCGCTGCTGAAACAGAATAATATACAGGTGATTCACTTAGCTGAGCCGTTCCTGTTAGAACGTGGACGGAACCTCCATTATCTGTTTGCCATATCGGAGAATGATGCCGACAATATCGCACTGTGTAAAATTGGGGAAAAAGTATATGGAATTAAGAATATGATCAGTATCTGTAATGATCAAAACAATGAGAGAATGTTCATCCATGAGCATATCCGTTATCTGTCAGGTAAAGATGCTGC
>JAEZLF010000108.1 GCA_023435925.1 Bacillota bacterium | reverse complement strand
TGTTTTTCCAGCCAAAATGGCAGGGCTTGTTTGGGTTTCTCTTTTTGCGCCAAAACAGCTTAAACAATATGCAATTTTCAAAGATCTTTTTCCAGTTTACCTATTGACATCTTACCGCTGGACTTTCTGGATTATAAATAAATCATGATGTCTCTGCACCAGCTTTTAATATTGCATCCTGGATTGCTTTTAAAATCACTTTGCTGCTGTATGTTGCGCCTGATACACTCTCTACTTTTAAGGACTGAGCCTCTATAACCTTTTCGGGGATTATCTCAGCACCTTGCCCTTGGCCGTTATCATGCTTTAACAGTTCAATATCTATTATAATATGATTCTTTATTGTTACCCTGACTTCAGCTGATACAGGAAAGGCTGAATAACTGCCAATGTAAATGCCATCCTCTGCTGCTGCGAGGTCGACATCGGATATCTCTGAAAGAGCTAACTGTTTCAGATTTCCTTCGAACCTCGCAAGCAAAATCTTTGTAGTGATAAAGCCCAGCGCCAATACCAGCAGAACAATGATTATCACGATATATCGTTTTTTCATAACTACCCTCCTTGTTATAAACACTCATTGCAGATAATGTATCAGATTATCGTCCCAGTTAAAATGAAGTGTCGGCGGCGAATTTTCTGAAATTTATCATCAGTAGCGCAACGAATACCACCCAAGGAATGAGGGACAGTAAAGAAAAAATCATGCCCAATACTCCAGCCGATGAGGGTACAATCATAAAGAATCCGGAAGCTAACCCCCACAAGCCAACCGATTTCTTAAACTTATGGCTTTTTATTAATGCATAGGCAAATAACAGCAGGCATATTGTACTCAACACATAGTAGACATCGAAGGTGGTGCCTGTATAACCAGCCATTAAGGCTTCGCCAGCTGCCAAATATATAGTTTGCTGTTCTGGCAGCGCCTGAAAATACTGATTGCTTAAAGTTAGCATTTCAAAGGCAGGATTGGACGGATAATAACATGCAATACCAATTAAGCCAAGTATTAATGCCAAGAGTACAGTAACGGGCTTTTCTCGGTATAAGAGGACAAAGAGGGCTAAATAGATTATTACAATAATCATATTGTTAAACAGATAAAGAAAATCCAAGCTCAGCAATCCTAAAAACGGATTTTGCTGATAAAGTTCAAAGAATCCTTTAACAGTACCCGGTGGCGGTGCAATCACATAAATAACGATTTGTAATGGAATAAGAATGAGCATTGTTAAAGCCAAAAACTGGGCAACGCGATAAAGTGGCTGAAAGTTGATTTTGATACCTTGGTTCATAAGTCATAACCTCCTTAATAATTTCTCTTATTCTTATTGAATAAGTAATTCACAAGTTTTATAAGCTCATCTTTGATATCTTCTTTTTGTGTAGCACCATTGGAGGAGAAACTCAGCATGATCATTCCCTGTAAGGCGTAAATGATAGTCTTGGCTACAACTTCAATATCCTCAGTTTGAATGATGCCTTCCTGGATCAGCCTGATAAAGGATGTCTGCCACATGCTGTGAAATCGTTGCTCAAGCTTTTGATAACTGTCATCTCCCTCCGGCTGAACAAAAGGATAAAAGTAAAAAAAACGGAAGACATTCGGGTGTTTGAAGAAATAGTCCGTATAGCAGAAAAAAGCGCCAAGGATTTCTTCCACAGGATCATCCTTCTTAAAGGAAATGGATGCAAGCTCTGTAATCATATCCTCAATCATATCGAGACGTAATGTCCACAAGAGAGCATTCACATCCTTAAAATAGTAATATAGATTGGTATATGAATATCCAGTTACTTCAGCCAAATATCGAACAGTAACGGCTTCGTGTCCTTTATCATGGATGATATCCTTCGCAGCCTCGATGATTTCTTTTTGAGTACGTTCTTTTTTCGTCTGTTTCATATTAACCTCCGGATACTTTAACTTAGTTGAAATATTTGAACTTAGTTAAAATATACGACATGTGAATCGATATGTCAAGAGCTTAATATAAATTTTTTATATTTATTATTATGATTTACTACATATAGAAATTCGGTAAATGAGCGGGAGTATTTTCTAACGAAATACCCCCGCTTTTTTTATGCCCTTTTTTAGGGACTCATACTAAAACGAATGGAGGAAATCAAAATGGCAAACGAAACAATGCGTATCTTTTTCCCTTTGAAGATTTTCAGCTATCCTCAGTATGACTGCTCGGAGGATGAGCGGGAGGATATCTCGTCCAGGGATGCGGTGGTGTATGAGGATCAAATCCTCGCGGCCATCGCGCGAGAGAACCAGCACTTTGAAAATGACCATGGCCTTGCCGAGTACATTCACGATGAGGCTCTCAAAGAAAAGGTGCATAGCCTGATCCCCTCTGTGGAGATCGTCGATGGCGAGCTGTGGGGAGTCATGACCGCAGGGCTTAAGGAGTCTCTTTCCGGCGAGGAAACCGCCGCGCTTTCAGCATCACCCTTCCAATATGCCCCTGAAAAACGCATTAACTTGAATGCTTTTAAATTCAGTTCTTTTAGTGAAGCTACGCAAGGTCCTTTGCACAGATCAGTAAATTCCCCGATCCTGCATATGCTTACATTGGAGTTCTCAGGTTTTTGCACTAGTTCATTTATTAGCTCAAGTTTATATGGTTGTTCACTAAAAAATTGACTGGCATCATCAAAACTAATAGATTCATTTAGGATTTGATGCCCATTATTAATAATATCTCTGATTTTTTCTTCTATTTGTTTCAAGTCTTCAGGGACCAGGGGTCTAGGCAATTCGAAGTCATAATAGAAGCCATCTTCAGTAACAGATTCGATTCCAAATCTAACTTCTTCAAATATTTGCTTAACAGCACAGGCCATAACATGAGCCATAGTAAGCCTTATTTTATATAATTTATCATTTTTAATATTATTCATATATCATCCCTACCTTATCATTATTTTTGTTTCATGACAGAGTAGCGACGGGTTATGCTTCCTGAGCAATCTGAGAAACATATGATGCTATCATCGTACGTAAGACACAGCGTTGGAAAACATAGTACCGTACATTGAAGGGAAAGCTATACGTGGAAAGGACTTGAAGCGATGCTCAGAGTGTACCCGATAGCCTATGGCAAGGTCTATGTCACTGTCTATGGATAACTGTCGAACAATTAGACTCGTAAAGAGCCGTATGCGGAAAAGCCGCACGTACGGTTCTGTGAGGGGTGCGCCCAGTAATGGGCGCGTCTACCTCGCCTGGTTTTGGAGCAAAAAATGAGCAAAAAGCGGACCGAAAAAGTGCATTTTTTAGCCCGATTTTTAGGGGTTCTTATAGATGACATTGGGTATTTCGGAGTCTATCTTGAATTCCTCAGTGTTTAACAAAAAATGATAAATATAGAGCATATAAACAAACAGGATTTTAACGGGAGGTAGAGTGCTAACCAATGATGGAATTATTAAACTAGTAGTGTCGCACAATCTATAGGAAGATACTAGTTTGTAATAAAATGGAAATAAATAGAAGGGGGAGGGAGCCATGCTAACGGTTAATTTTTATGACGCTGTCAAGGGCTCGCTGCTAGGAGTTATCACCTGAAGCAATTATTGCAAAAATTGCAATAGTTCAAAACGAAGGTGGACGCAAAGTGAACCGTTCACGTGAATTTTACTGGTTGGATGCTATTATTGCCGTTGGTTATCGGGAAATTCCAAAAAAGCAATTAATTTCGTCAATGGGCACCATCCCACAATGGGGCTGACCACATGGAAAAGATGCACCAAAAGGGAAAATTCTTACACGTTCCACATGAGTAAAGGTTCTCAATATAAATAAACTACTCGATCAGCTCCAATTTCCGCGCACAAAGTACCGCATCCATCGCAGTTCCGACCCCCAGCTTTTGATATGCTATTTTGGTGTGGGATCGGATTGTATTAATTGACAGACCCGTCATTTCCACGATTTCAGCATTTTTATATCCCTTTGCCAACAGCTCTAATATATACTTTTGCTGTTTGGACAGCTTTATTGGCCTATCAGCAGCGTATGTTATACCTTTTTGTCTTTTTGACTGGTCATAGGCAGCCTGTTGCACCTCATGCACATATTTGTAATCTGGAGTCGATATACTTTCAATGCTTAATTTTTTTCTAAGCCTGTTTATGATAGGAAGAATTGCCTGACCCTCATCGGCAAACACTCTGATGAAATAATACGGCTCAGCACAGGCTAGTGTAGTTTGAAGCAGCGACACGGCTTCCTGCTTTTTCCCTGTTATCCATTTCAAGATGCTCAAGAGCACATTGGCCTCAAATTCATCAAGAAGCCTACCGAAATCACAGGATAGCGCTTTTAATTGTTCGCACAGGATTTGTGCTTTTTTGTAATCTCCCAAAACAATATAAGCCCTTGCCGTTGTAAAATGAATGTAGATTTTATGCAACTCCATGTCTTGTCTATCGTGTACAAAGTAATTGTCAAGCCATACGGTTGCTGCTGATTTATCACCGTCCAAAAGCTTTATTTTTGTTTCATATGCCGTAAAGACAGGAAGAAGGTATAGTAAATTCTTATTTTCCAGGAAACCTTTAATTTCCACTCTTTGCCGTATGGATTCTTCTGCTTTTCCCATAGCAAAAAGGCATGCTGCAATTTGCAATTTTGATAAAAATATTAGTTCATCCGAGTCGGTCACAGGGCTTGACATCACAAGAGAAAACGACTCTTTCAGCTGGTTCTTTTCATATAGAAGTCCTGCTCTTACTCCCGATTCAATAATAGGGTAATAACCACCGAGCATGGAGAAAAAAGCCAGATGAAATTCTGAAAAGTGTTCTTCGGTGTTCATGGCGTAATGTGAATAATCCCGATGTGTTCTGTGAAAGAAAGGGAAATACTGGCACTGAGACTTTGGAACACTCCGGTCATCCCCCTTGATTGTATCGCCCGCAGGCAGCCTGGCCATCTGCTGGGTAAAGGTATACCTGTGATCAATGGTGAAGAGAAAAAGCATGCTTTCAATAAACATTTTATATTCACCGATAATATCCTCAATGCGTTCATAGAGTTTATCCAAGTGAAAAAAGAAACTCTTAACATTGCTGAAAAATAACGCATACCAGGCACAGCTGATATATAAATAAGGGTTCCGTTCCAAAAAGTCAGCCGGAAGCTCGTTGATAAAATAAATTCTTGAGAGTTCGGAGCTTGATTTCCCTGTACTGTTCCAAAAGTAATACAGAGCTGTTGAAGTTCCTTTTCTGTCGTCGGTTTTGACATAAAACCGCAATGCGTCAAAGTAATTACCTTCTTGAAGATAATAATCCGCCGCCTTTTTATATAGGGCATCATCTCCGGGTGTTGTTACCTTTTCTGCCTCCAGTCGTAAAAAATCCAAAAACACATGATGATAACGATATATGTCATCTTGCTTGCTGATAAACATGTTCTCTCTGCAGAGCATATTAAGGATTTTCCCGGCGTCTGAATTTTGTGTTAGCTGTTCGCAGAGTTTTACGGAGAATTCGTCCACTATAGAGGTTTTTATCAAAAAGAGCCGCAGATTATCGTCAAATTTGTCCCATATTTGTATTTCTATATATTTGTACAGAAAGCCGCCTTCCAATTTGTGATCAGCGGTAATTTTTCCACTTAACGCCAAAGCACTGACTGCAATAGCCCACCCTTCGGTGAGCGAAAAGGCCCGCTCTGCTTCTTCTTTCGTAATAAACTGGCCATAGCTTGAAAAAAAATAGCGTATTTCATCGCTTTTAAATGCAAGCTCAAAGGCATCTATAAAGGCAATCTTATCGCTTTCTTTCAAAGTTGCGAAAAAACGGGGTAATTCGCTGCGGCTTAAGATTATCACAGTGACGGATAATGGCAGCCGCTTCAAGATATAAATAATAGACTTTAGAATATCTTCATTGGTGATAAAATAAAAATCGTCTAAAACAAGTGCGTATTTGCCATCGTCAAAGGAAAACCGGGACAATATATCGATGGTATACTCTACAGGCGAATCGTTAAAGGCTGGTTCCATAATAATTCCGGACAGGCTTTCTTTTTGAGGTATAACAGAAAAGAGTGCGGAACAAAAAAACCGGTAGAATGTGGAGGGTGTATTGTCGTAAGCGTCAAGCCCTAGCCAGATAGGAGTATAGCCGGATTTTTGCATCCACAGGAGCGTGGACACCGTTTTCCCGCAGCCGCCCGGAGCACTGACATAAATGCATCGTTTCTCAGAGGCTTTATCGAAGCGTCTAAGCAGTTCCAAGCGCGGAGCGCATATATCCGGTAGTTTGATTGGAATCAATTTATCCGTTTGCAAAGTTTGCACGCTCATAATTGCACCTCTTCGTCTCTAAACAAATAATATCATAAGGAATATTCGTTTACAATTTTAAAATAACAAAAATCTCACATTCTACTGCAAAGGCCGAAAAATAAATTTTCAAAACCTCACATCCATGTAGTTTTTTGATTTGAGATTTACTTTTATAATCAGATTTGAAAGTACAATCTGATGGAGGGTAAATGTGAATCAGATTCTTGAGAAAAGCTTTGACTTTTCTATCCGCGCCATGGAACTTATTAAATATCTGGATAAGGAAAAGAAATCATTCCCGCTTTATAAACGATTTCTTGCATGCGCGACAGGTATTGGGATAACCCAGAGGATTCTTCAAACAGCAGGTAAAAAGTCAGTGAAGGACGGATTACAGGCTTATTCTTATGTGGTGGAGGCGGAATATCTGCTTGAAATCATGGCAAAAACCGGATATCTGACGGAAAAGCAAAGCCAGCCAATCATGGATGACTGCCGTTCGCTGAAGGCATTAATTTCAGAGCTTTTGAATGAAAAGAAATAGGGGGTTTTAATGAAACATCTAATAGCTGTAAGTCCGGTGCTGAAGGGACGGTTACATACAGCGGCGCTTTGTATACTGATAACTTTTATCACTGCACTTATTCTCTCTTCGCTTACCGCATGCGGAAAACAAAACGCTGCCGGGTCTGATGAAACGAAGGCAAGCACGACGCCGTCGCAGCAACCGACACTGAATGAAGTGTGGGATGATTTATTTCTATATGACGAAACAGAATCTGTGCAGTTTAATGTCAGGGCGGCAATTCCAGGAGAAGAGGAAGCCTATGAATACCCCTGGGGAGAGTATGACGAACCTGATTACGTAGAGTCGGACAGCAAAACTGCTGCTGGTGTGGAGCAAAGCAAGAGCCCGGATCCAGGTGAGGCAAACGAAAAATTGCAAAAAGCACTGGAATCTCTGTCTCCGGAGAAGCGGAAAATCGCCGAAGAGGCTATGGCTAAGGCTCAGAATCAACCCCAAAACCCTGTGAACCCACCGGAAGAAATCGAATTGCCGCCGGATTGGAATGATGATAGCAACCAGCCGGTGCTTGGCGGGCGGCTGGAGCTGCAGAACGGTGAAACCAGGGCCATTATAGAAATGTCCGAATATTGTGTTGATAAGGATACACTGTTTACAGTTACTCCTATTAAAAAGAATAAACTGCAGGGAGAAATAATTAAGAGCGGCTTTTCACTGACGGCAGGGGAGCAGAAGCATGTATCACTGAATGATTATGCCGTAATCACCTTTTTTACAAATCAAGACCCCGGCGATGATGTCGTAATCAAGAGCTTTAACCCCGACGGAACGATGGAATACTCCGCGGCGGAAATTACAAGTCTGGGCGACACATACCAGATTACGGGTGTTGTGGAGCATTTCTCTACAGTGGGATACGGCAATGCCGAATTGAGCCCGGAAGCGGCAGCCGCACTAAATGAAAGTGCTCACCGGGAACTCATTGAAGCAAGCCGGCGATTGCATGAAAAGTGGGAGTATGAAAAGAAAGCGGCGGATGAATATAAGAGCCGCAAATTTCTGCAAACTATTGAATTTGATGAGATTATATTTACCACTTCCGCTACCGGAGATCCCTTGCAGCTTCATCTGCGCGCAAAACTTGTCGAGTCGCCTTATGAGCTCAATCCTGCGACCAATATGCCGGAAAGCTATTTTACAGGAAAAGTCTGGCTTAAGTTTTATACCTGGATGCCCGAAGGTTACGGTGATATTTATATGATCTGCAACAATGCAAAAATACCTACCTTTTATGGTTTATCCTATACTAGCACGGGAGCGGGCCCAACTGTGTCCGCTGTACTCCCAATGACAAGCATTGGGGGGAGCAAGGCGGTTTCCTATGAAGTCGGAGATTTTGGTATTTCCGGAAAGACATATTCGGATGTACAGACTACATGGCGGCTCGACCCGAAAACCGACCGTGTACAGCTTACTTTTGACAGCATGAAGGGAGCTTCTGAAAAGACCTTTATAACCGGAAAACGAAGTGAAAAAACAAGAAGGCAGGCCAATAAAAAGCTTAAATGGTTTTAAAACTGATATTTAAATTTTATAGTAATTTGAAGGGGAATGATTATGAAAAACAGAGTGTACCACATCATACCGGCCGTTTTATTTCTCGTTTTTGCGCTTGCACTTACGGCCTGCGGAGCATTGAAAGACGCTGCAAAACTGAGCGAATATGAAGTCGGAGGCGAAAGCATCGCGAGTATTACCTCGGTGATTGGTGAGCGCGAGGTCACGGGCGTGGAATCCTCCACAAACAACGGGGTATCTTCCAAACAATACACATATGCAAGTGAATCTGTTTATGACGACCTTTTGGCCTATATACGAAAGCTCATGGACGAAAACTGGCTTGTCACGGAGGACATCGACCTAAATGTCGTACCCGGCAAAGGGCAGCTTGGGAAAAAAGCTTCGGAAGAAGGCCAGATTTTATTGCTTTCCATTGCTTATGAAGACAGTAAATATGCCATAAAGATAACTAAGACGGAGGGTACGATCGAACAGCAGGCTGAGTGAAAATACATAAGCAGAAAAAACTAAATGGTTTTTGAATAAAAGTAAGGCAGTAAGGATTTAAAGGAGGACATTGTAATGAAACGAAAGCTATTGGCAATTTTGTTATCCCTGGTAATGCTCGCCTGCGCGGTGCCCGTTGTTGTAACGGCAGAAATAGAACCGCCCAGCTCTCTTGGTGCACCGGAGCATTTCGGAGTCGGCCATTATTATAATGATTCCGTATACTTCACCTTCAGTTCCCCTGAGGATTTGCGCACATATATCGATAAGTGGACAAAGGATGATCCAGATCATACGAACTTTTTGGTAAATTTTCAGGTTGACTACAAAATAGATAACGGAAGCTGGCATCATACGTCAGACTGGGATTCGCCGAAAACCGTCCCCGACGGAATAGATGATATGTATTTCGTTTTTCAAAGTGAGAAGCATTACAATAATGGTGATAGATGGTCTTTGTCTTCCCTTTTCCCGGATGATGAGAAGCTGAAGGCCTTTGCAGAGTCCGGCTGGGATTATTTGAAAAGCCATTCCATTACATTCAGGATACGATTTGCGCATTCCTTTGACTACGATGAGACGTTTACTCTCTCTCCCTGGTCAAAAGAATACACCCTGTCGGCCAATGCAAAGGCTGACTACAATAAGCTTATAAACCACGCCCCGACTGTGTTGTCGGCAGAGGTGAAACTCAAAGAAGACGGAGAGCCTTATTTTGAAGTAAAGCTAGGGAAGGTGCCGGGTGAAGTTCAAGACCTGAATGCAATGTCATCAAATACTTTAAGAACTGAGATATGGATGAGAAAAGCCGGTGACGAAGACTTTAAATATATTCATTATGAGTGGTGCACATGGGAATATCTAGAGATAGCGGCAACTGACTATTTGGGTAATCTGACCCAGAGTTATGATGAGGCCGGTTTTGAAATAAAAACACGTTATGCGCTGGATCTAAGAGAATACAAGCAGGCGGGTTATTTTGAAACCGCTACAACCAATGTTGATATCTACAGTCCCTTTTCCAATGTGATATCGCATAACATGCCTGCATGGAGTAAAGCTTCCGCATGGGCAACAACAGAGCTTGCGAAGGCTAATGAGGCGGGATTGATCCCTGATATCCTACAGGGAGCCGATATGACAGGACCGATCACCAGGGAGGAATTTGCAGAACTTGCGGTAAAGCTGTATGAGCAGACAACGGGTAAAGCAGCAACGCCCGCTTCGCCCAATCCTTTTAAGGACACAACAAACCCACAGATATTAAAGGCCTACAAACTTGGGATCACCACAGGCACCTCCGCTACTACCTTTGCGCCAAAGGAGCTTACCAACCGCGAGCAAGTGGCGACGATGCTGAGCAGGGCTGTAAGGACCATGGCTCCCGGAGGAGATTTCTCCACGGCAGGAGCTCCAAGCTTCAGCGACAAGAAGGACATATCCGCCTGGGCGTTGGACCATGTACTGTTCATGGCAAAGTTAGGGATCATTAAGGGCAGCGGCGACAAATTCATGCCCAAGGCAACAACAACCGCGCAGACAGCGGCAGGCTATGCGACTACCACAAGGGAGCAGGCCATAGCCATGAGCGTACGTTCCTTTGAAAAGTTGAAATCCGGTGACCTGGGCGCGTTGGGAGATAATACATCAACGAACCCGACACAGCCGGGAAAGACGGATGATTCCATTGTTGGAACATGGACTCTCGGAACCCTGTCCGGCGGACGATTTAACGCTGCTTCGGGGCAATATGAGGGCGGAGTAACCGGCCTTGGTCAGCAATATACTTTTAAGCCGGATGGAACCTACTATGCATTGGCAATCTGGTCAAATGCAATCTATTTTACAGGAAAGTACAGCGTAAAGGATGGAGTGCTCAAGCTTACTGAGAGGGTCGTCGAAGAAAGCAATGACAACGGCAAGACTTGGGGCGTAAAAGAAACGCTTCCCGATACCATGGCACATTTTACTACCGGATCGGATGATACGGGAAAATACCTGCTAATCGGCGAGGAGGGTGCGACACCGCCTCTTGTTGAGAAGATAAATGCTTTGAAATACAAGTTTACAGCTGCATCTGGGACTGAACCTTGATTCTTTCCAATTAAAATGTGCTGTTTAAGATGAAGGAAAATTTGGAATTAGAAAATCCACTCTTCGCCAAGGGGGTACCAGAGGGGTACCACATCCTTTTTACGCACTCAAGGCACGTTGAGTGCGTGGTAAGAATACAAAAGGTGAAATAGTCGAAATCCTAGTGTTTAAGCGGTCTGCGAGGATATTTGCATTCAATACCAATGGGGACGATTATAAGAATAAAGAGATCATTAACGAGTTGGAAGTGTGTATCGCGATAATGATATAGTATGTTGGAACATGTCAACCGACAGAACCTAAAGCATTGATCGAAAAAATAAAACTCCTGATTTCCATACCGGAATTCGGGAGTTTTTCTCTAAGTATAAGAAGATGTACCCTTTATTAAATTGTCGGTAGTTCAGCTATTATCTTGTGTGCCAATTTAAGAAAATGCTGGTAATTACCAAAAGTCATTTGCAATTCCTCTGCGGATATAATGCTGCCGCTTGGATGACCAGCTTCATTCCGAACTTTTCTTATAATGTCAAGGAAGTTAAAGTTGAGTTTAGGATTCTCAAATCCCAAGCTTTGAAATAAGCCAACATTGCTTTGTACTCTTTTTTCAAATTCATCAAGACGATTATAAGCACATTTCGCATTGATAACTTTACGTTCAAATGATTCAGCTTCTCCGGGACTCGAATTGTTTTTAAGATAGTCATGATAAACAGAACATATTTTTAGTAATAAGTACTCAGCTGCACAGCCCAACATAGTACTAGCAGCAAGACGGTTATTCCTTAAAGCACATTCACATGCTTCGAACAAATAGGATTTTTCAATATGATCTAAACCCATTCCTGAGACTTCTGTAATGAAACCTTGATAGACAGAGTTTTCCACAATCTCTTTTTCGATTTCGTCAATTTCAATTGTGCTTACTTTGGAAGCTAAAATGCTTATTGTAACATTTGTTGCCCTGTATTCATCGTCATCTTCATATATTTCAAAGCATAGATCCTTCAAGAGTTCTATATTTTGTTCCAGAATGGCCTTGTAAACTAATGGAGTTTTTATATTGATGTATAGTTTGCGTTGGTCGCTTACAACACCAGAGAATGCCCATTGCTTATCATAAACTATTCGGGAATGCTTAATGATATTACTAAGTTCCGGTTTGTCTTTTAAATCAAGGTACTGAATTAATGTATAGTGTAGATCTTTTTCAGGTGTCATGATACTCCTCCTCATACAGACAATTTTTGTTCTTTATCGACAAAGATATAAAAATATTTAAGCCAACATCCAAGATCTTCGACAAGCTGCTGGAGCTCATTTTATGTGAAATCATCTTGATAATAAATTGAAACTATGACTTTTTACAATCATTTCTGAGCTAATTGATCATACTGGAATACGTCTCAATGTTGAGAGGTATTTTCTCGTAAATCTAGTGTCATGGTTTGCAACTCGAAGTTTATGGACTTTGGCAACGGAAGCGGTAACTGCTCCGCCAATCAAGAACGTTCCAATTATATCTTTGAAATCGATTTGAGCATTTAATGAAAACCAAACACCAAGGCCAAAGGAGAACAGATTAGGTCCAAGTTGAGCGATTTCATTAAATAAATCCAACTTACTTCTATCCAAATAGTCGATAAAGTTGCCATCGTAATCATTATTCTCCAAACTACTTATATACCGGTCCAATTCAGAATGAAAAGCTTTGAGGTTATCTTTATATCCGTTGGAATTTCTAAGTTCAATTATTGTTCTAAGATCAAGGTCCTCAAGTCTTGTCGGTAAAGATAGCTTTATTTCAGATTGTGCGACATTAATTTTTGAACGTTGTAATCCGGAATTTGGGGATCTATTAGGATTAAAATTTGAATGCCGAGCAAATATATTGTACTTTTGCATATTTGAGTTATCAGTAATACATTCAATACCTTTGATTTCGCTTATGGCATTTGAAAGAACTGTCATGTATATATTGCCGAGTTCAGTATTCAAGAAAATACCTCTGTCGGATTCACTAGCCAAGCCATTTCGAAGACAAAAATTCGAAAATTCATATGTGTACTTTTCGTTGAAAAGTTGAAAGGAATGAGTTGATTTATCTCGTAGACTTTCATCAATTCTTCTTGAATAAAATGTTCCGTGGTAGCGTTCAGGATTATTTAAGAGCCGGTCAACTATATCAAGTGCTGCTACGGAAGCATTATAGGTGACTTCATGGTTTGGGACGTAAAAATCATATAAATCCGTGTTCTCTCGGAGATTATTTGTTAAATCAGATAACATAGATTGGCCAGATATAGGCACAATGGGGCGAAGTTTATCAACATAAAGAAGAGCAAATTTGAGCCAGTTTACATCTTCAACTTCGAAACTTGGATAATAAAGTAATTGTTGCATTGCAGGTCTCCTCTCAATTTTATCTAAAATTCGGGTAACTTCTTAAAAAGGCAGTCAGAAAAACTATATCTTGTCCCCATCCTCAAAAATAAAAAATCCTTCAAACCGACACCCAAGAGCTTCAGCAATCTGCTGGAGCTCTTTTTCTGAGAAATTATCACGGGTTAATTTATTGGACAGATTTTGATTGGTGGTTCCGATCACGGAAGCAAGCTCCGTGATGGTCATTTTCTTGCGCTTGATCAAGATCCGTATTTTTTCACTCATAGTAAAAGGCATATTTTGTCACCATCCTCAACTAATAATATACATCAATAAGTGTGAAATATCAATTTTAACATGTGAATAGATACCTATAGATTTGATTTCACTTGCAAATTCAAACACAAAGGCATATAATCACACTATAAAGTGTGATGTGGAATTGAGTAACGGAATTGGGGTGAGAGCTCTATGAGTAAGTGTACTTCTGTTATACGTGAACTGGTGATGCCGGTTGGATTGGCGTTATTACTTGGATTTATGTTCAAGCCTATCTATTTCAAAGATGGAAATGCGGATTACTTTCTGATGTGGATACTGATTGGTTTTCCTTTCGGCTTTCGCAGGATGTGGCTATGGTTGATTCCGCGTAACTATGGCCTTGCTGGTACAGTTGGAGTTTTCGCATTGAACATTATTGCGGGAGGAATCATCGGCGGTTTTGCGCTGATACTTTAAGTCATCAAAGGAATGCTAACCCTGATCAAATGTTTTTCAAGATAAGAGAGGAGGCTAGATATGGCTGAGATTATTGCAATTGCAAACCAAAAGGGCGGCGTCGGAAAGACGACTACAACGCTGAATCTAGCGTATTCGCTGCACCAGCTTGGCAAGAAAGTATTAACAGTCGATTTTGACAGCCAAGCCAATCTAACCTGTTGTTATGGCATTGAAAGCCCGAATTCGATTGAACCGAATATAGCGCATCTGATGATGGCAAAAATGGAGGAGCAGGAGCTGCTGGACAAGTCCACCTACATACAGCGTGCAGGAGGCGTCGATTTTATTCCATCCAGTATCTCGCTGTCTGTCGTAGACGCAACACTTCGGCTGGAAATGTGCAGTGAGCTTATGTTATCCAGTATCCTAGAAGAGCTGAGGGGAGATAATGATTACATCATCATTGACACATGCCCATCGCTTGGCTCATTGAGTATAAAGTTCCAGCTTCTAAGTATCAAACCGTGAAGCTCTCTTCCACGCTATATTCACGCTATTTTAAGCCCGATCATAAAGCTGAGGAGATTGAGAACATCATAGGGCAAGCGCTGGAGCTGTATTACGCAAGGGTTTGAAACAGAAAACATTACAAATCTGCTGTTCATTTCGCATTTAAACGAAGTGAGCGGTTTTTTTGTGCCCATTTTTAAAGAAAGGAGGACATGACATGGCAAAAGAACTGAGGTTGCTGGAATCATTGTTAATTCGCAAGGGAAACTGATATTGGACGAGATTTTTAATGGATTTGATGATGAGACCATCGATCAGCTGAAAGAAACATGCAGCTCAAACTGCGAGAATTGGCTGGAAAACGCTGAAATGACCACAGAAGATGATTACAGCATGCTGGATGGAATCATCAATAACGACGTCTCAGAAACCGTGAAAAAGCATGATGAAAAGCCGTCTGTTCTTGGAAAACTGAAAGAATTGAAAGCAGATGTCAGTAAACCAGAAAAGAAGCTTCAAGTAGTTGGCAAGGATCAGAATAAACTGGAAATCTGAAAATCAAAACCGGAGTGGATTACCTTTAAAGGGTAGTCTGCTCCGGCTTTTTTTATTTGGCAATTCTTAATGAAGACTTCGATTGCTCTTTGAGTATTTCACGATATACTTTATAGGTTACATTTTCAACAAGTTTTTCGTGGTATTCGTCCCATCCACCATTTGCCTTTACGTAAGCTAGCTGTGCGGCACCACCATATAAAAATCGCGTTCCATTAAAAAACTTTAAAGTTGATTTTTTCATGAATTTCAGCTCCTTTCTTTGATTCTAATAAAACAATATCATTGAAAGGGATGCTAGTCACGGAATGGTTTTTTAAAAAAAATACGCTAATTATTGAAGGTATTACTGAGGACTATTTTGTATATTTTGTCGAATACTTCATGGATTACTGATGTTGTAAATTTACTATAAAGACTCAGGGAACTCTTATGGTCGTATATAAGTAATGCTGCTAAATGAAATTTGTAGATATCTTTCTGAGTCTTGTTTTTTGAATTATAGATTGCCAGACTGCTTGTTTCTCGATAATAACCGCGACTGATTTTTTCTCGAAGAAACATATATTCAGATTGATTTTCAAAATGGCGGATGTTTCCATTTTCGCGATAAGATGATAAATATTTACGTACAATTGTCATGGCTTGATTTTTATATTTAGATTCACTTATGTAAATTTCGCGAAAATATACTTTGACGTCTAAAGCGCTATATGGGCTTGCATTGCGCCATCCGTATTTAGAAAAGATATCTATCATTTCTTTTGTATTGTCTAGTTTTTCTGCAAAATTTGACACTCTACATCCTTCTGTTACAATATCTTCGATACTATCAATAGTATAAGCCGTGGACTTCGAAACTCGATAAGATCTTGGAGCTTCGCAAAATAAATCTTGCTCATTTTTTTGCTCTTCCTCAAGCAAACTAATGATATTAACGTATTCACTAAATTCGTTTCGCAATGTTAGAAAGCATGAGAATATATAGGAAGCGTCTTCGATACTTATGGCACATTTAGATTGAATTAGCTCGTGTAATATCCTATTGTTTTCACTAGCTATAAATGAACCAATATGTTCAATTAGATCGCTTTTGTCATGTTCAGGTAAACCGATTGTAAATACCCAGTAAGTAATTAGCTGTAGAAGCACATCACTTGTAAAATCAGCTGCTAAATAGATGTTACTTATATTGTCTTCTTCTTCAATTTGATTTAAGAAATCGAGTACAATGTCTATCAGATTATTTTCTATAATCTGAATATCGTTCAAACCACTAATTCGAGTTCGGATGAGTTTTCTACATTGTAACTTAGCTTGTTCAGTGGACTCATGTAGTTTGCTTTTAGGAGGCTTCAACATAGAAATGAATTCAAAATTTCTTAGCTTACCTTCAACACTTGGGTTTATGTTATTAACGTTTGTTTTGTTAAGTTGAGATATAACTTTTTCACCAATGACATTCTTGCAATCAAACAGATGAGTAAGATATTTTCCGATGTCTTCCTTTTGAAATTTTGATAAAGGAAAATATGTTAAAACATGAGCAGATGAAGAATCATCAAAAAAATTGAGACCTTCTATGTTGTTAAAGTATTTCAGTAATTGAATTGTCTGTTTAATGTAGCTTTCTTTTATGCTCTCATAATCGATATAAGAAGTAGAATACCCTGAATCTTTTAAGTATTGACATACATAAGAATTGACATCAAAGTCTTTCCTATTCATTAAAAACGCCTCCTTGCAGAATGCCGTTTATAATAGAAAATACAGCATCACAAGTCTCCTCGAAACTGATATCCTTGGCATAATCAAACTCCTTCTGGTAATTCGCCCAGAAACTCTGCATACCGGAGTTATTCCGGATATCGGCAATAATGCTCTCGTATCCTCCAAGAACCGGTAAGCTGCCGCGTTTCTTAGCGGTTTCTTCTAAGGCAGTTTTCAGGATCAAAGGATCGCATTCTGATCCACGGAGGGTGTAGAGAATGTAGACGTCATAAAAGTCTCTTGGTCGGGTATTGGCGATGTTTCGTGACAACACCGTTTCGAGCTTTTCAGCCAGTATGGTCTCAAGATTATAGGCCATGATGGAAATAGAACGTTCATCGAACAATAGCCGGAAAGTATATTCAATTTCGCGGGGCGTAATTTTATCACCGGTGGTTACATCAACCGTCATTGGCACTTTCAATGGGGAATAGCTGGCGGTCAAACTGACACGAATACCGGGATAATCATCTGTTTCGCGGATATCGGTTGTTCGATTGACCGAAAAGGTCACGTCATCTTCAACTTCAATCTTACAAATGTCTTCAAAAATGCTTCTGATGGCGTCATGGGTGAGTTCAAAGCCTTTGATGGTTGTGTCGAGATCCATGGTGGCTCTGGTATCAAGGCCAACGATGGCGGCAATCAGAAAACCACCCTTCAGGATAAAGTTCTCTTTGTATTTCGAAAGCGATACCCGTTCCAGTAATCGTTCCATCATATAGTTCTGCATGACAAGTTGCGCGGAAAGATTCTTATCAGCAGCCATTTTCTTTATATGAGCCTTTAATTGCATGGGATTGTTGGTAATCATAATAGTACCTCCATATACTTCAAAACCTTCGGTTTCACACGAAGTTGATCGGCATAGCTCATGAGTTTGGCTATGTCTTTTTCTTTTGAGCTGGCATAAGTCTTCATGGCTTGATTGATCACTTGGATATCCGCTCTGTGACGGGCTTTAACAATGTCGCAGAGGGTACGTTCAATATCATAAACTTTGATCGGATTGCCAGCAGGGGAAGACATCTCGATAATGCCTAATTCATATGTTTCTTCCGTAGAAAGCTTAGCAACGATGCCCTGTTTTTTGACACTGCCAGTGTTGTAGCCGAAAGGGAAGGTCATCGTGTATCGGATGGGTGTACGGTCTGTCATACCATGAAGATATAAGGCAGTCTCGTGGGAAAAAATGCCTTTCGAAAAACGATATTGCATAAAGAACATCTCATCTTCCCAAACTTCCGGAAGCGCGTATATGCCACGCTCAACCCTGTAAATGATGCCGGAATCAACCATGGCACTGAGGCAACGTCTTGGGATTCCGGCTTCAGTTACTTGTGTAGTCGTCACGATGCCGTTATTGATTTTTAAAATTTGTTGAATTGCAGCTTCATTATCGGTCATTTCAAATCACCTTCTTTGTACATCTATGCTATAAATATTATCACAACACAGCATGAATGTACAGACAATTTGAAATTATTACCTTTCGGGTGACTTTGAATTTCTTTCGCCGATAATGGAAGCTAAAGATTATTATCTGATGAAAAAGTAAAAGAAAGGATTAGTGAAATAAAGAAAGTTTTTACTAAAATAGAAAATAAAGAAATAGAATTATCGGCCCAGGGATATGAGGATTATTCCAATGGATATTGGGCAAGTGAATGGATATGGGAATATGAGGACAGTGAGGGTGTTGGAAGGATATTAGAGGATGCAGCTTTGTTTGCACATGACTGTATGAATGATTGCAGATATGAAGAAGCAGTAATAATTTATAAATTGGTTATAGATGTACAAATATTTGTTGAAGATGAAAATGGCGGTGATTATTTTGAATTAAGTCTTGAGGAAATGGTTGATGAAAAATTGGCTGGAATCAATTTAAAAGCACTTGCGTTAGACATATTGTATTCAGAGTATCAACTACAAACGCCTACACAGCGTGCAAATGCTTTGTATTCATATTTCACATATCCCTATTTTAAGGATATTCATATTGAAGAGATGTTCTCGGTAGGCCGAGAAGAGTTGAGGGATACTGATTTGTTCCTGCAATCCTGGATAGATTTACTTATGCATCAGAGCGGTGGGGTTGCGGCGCGTTTATTTAAGGAAGGTTTATTATATTATAAAGGAACGGAAGGCTTGCTGGAGATGGCAAGACTAGGCTATAAAGAACATCCATCCGCTTACCTGGCTGTATTATTGGAGTATGAAAAGGAGCATAGCTACGGGAAACTGCAGGAGATTGCAAAAGAGGCACTTGATAGAATAGAAAGTGATTTGAAAATACGCGGTGAAATTGCCATAAAGGCTGCCCAGGCATCACATTGCATTGATGACAGTAAATTCATGAAAAAATGCTGGTATGAAGCCTTTTATTCCGATTCAAGTATATCGAATTATTTAAGACTTTTTGTGGATGGAGAAGTAGCAAAAGAATAGAGCTTACAACTATGTAATCAGAATTGCATCCCTGCCGGATGAACAGGCATATGACTTGCTGGGGGATACAATTACAGAAGATTTGGGGAGAATACTTGCTTCGGTCTGTAATGGAAATATTGAGCCTATTAAAGAGATTATTGAAGATTCTTCACTGGATGAATATGTAAGAGACCAAGCGCTCGATTCTCTCCTGATCCTCTTGAATAATGGTGTGGTTTCAAGAGAGCAGCTTGTATTTTATTTTAAAGAGCTATTCAATGGAAAGCTGGAGGTGGACTATAGTTCGGCATGGGACTCGCTTCCACGGATATGTTCATTAATACATCCTAAAGGTCTTGAGAATGAAATAAGAAGGGTTGTGGCAGATGGAAAGGTAATGGAAATCATAGCCGGTCTGGATTATATGGAGCGCCAACTGAACAGGCCCGTCAAAGAGGTTCTGGATGAACTGAAAGAAGATGAATCATTTACTATGATTTCTGAAAGTGATGTATATTCGCTACAGGGATGGGTTGGAGTTGATTTTGAAGAGGACTTTGAAGATGCGTATGTGGAGGACTATGAGGATAATGATGAAATTCCGTTGAATATACCTTTCAAAAGGGAAAGCTTCGTTGGAAGAAATGATCCTTGCCCTTGCGGCAGCGGAAAGAAATATAAAAAGTGTTGCGGAAGATAAGAGTTTCTCAACCTACCCTTGAGGATATAAAAAAGGTGACAGAATAATTATGCATATATATGCGTAAAACGCCAGAATCATTGGTGCTTTATACATAAATTTTGCATAATTATGCAAAATCCGGTCGATATGTTTCCATGGACGGGGCATACGGAATGTGTCGTAATATGTCGAAAAGAATCGTAATAGCCATTAGCAACGAGTCAGTATAGTTGATTTTTTCATACGAACACCCTGTAATTTATAAAACAGTTTGGTTTAAAAACTTTTTTATAACAG
>JAEZLF010000041.1 GCA_023435925.1 Bacillota bacterium | reverse complement strand
CTTGAATGCAGGTCTGATTAATGACACCGAGGCAAAGGAAAGACGGAAAAAAGTACAGCGGGAAGCTGATTTTTATGGCGCTATGGATGGTGCCAGTAAATTTGTTAAAAATGATGCCATTGCAGGTATCATCATTACTGTTATTAATATTATAGGCGGATTGGTTATGGGTATGGTTTCCAGAGGAGAAACTCTTTCGGAGGCTCTGGAAACCTATGCGGTTCTCACCATCGGTGATGGCCTGGTCAGCCAGATACCAGCCTTGATGATCTCTACGGCAACCAGCTTCATTGTCACAAGGGCGGCATCCGAATCCGATATGAGTCAGGATTTTTTGAAGCAGGTATTCAGCAATCCCAAGGTGCTCATGATTGCTTCGATATTGTGTTTTATCCTTGCACTGTTTCTGCCGACGATTCCATTTCTTTTGCTCGGTTTAGTTCTTGCGTTTTTAGCCTACACTATTTCAAAACAGCAGAAGGTTGTTATGAAGCAGGAAGAGGTCAAAGTCGAGGAGAGTGAAGTAGAAGAAATAAGAAAGCCGGAAAATGTTGTTTCGCTCCTGCAGGTTGATCCGATAGAGCTGGAATTTGGCTATGGAATCATTCCGCTGGCTGATGTGAACCAAGGCGGGGATTTGCTGGACAGAGTGGTGATGATCAGAAGACAGCTTGCTCTGGAATTGGGTATGATTGTACCAATCATAAGGCTCAGGGATAATATTCAGCTTGCGCCTAACCAATACCAGATTAAGATTAAGGGAGTTGAGGTAGCCAGCGGAGAGCTGATGCTGGACAATTACCTCGCAATGAATCCGGGACTTGTTGAAGAAGAAATGGATGGAATTAAGACCACCGAGCCTGCCTTCGGACTGCCGGCCATATGGGTAACCGAGGCTCAGAGGGATAAGGCTGAAATGCTGGGGTATACCGTCGTTGATTCACCGTCCATCATTGCTACCCACCTGACGGAAATTATCAAGAAGTATGCCCATGAGCTGACAGGCAGACAGGAAGTTCAGGTGTTGATTGACAACATCCGACAGAATTATCCCGTTATTGTGGATGAACTGATTCCAAAGCTCATGACTGTGGGCGAAGTGCAGAAGGTGCTTGCAAACCTGCTGAAGGAAGGGGTTTCTATAAGGGATATGGTGACCATATTGGAGACGCTGGCAGATTATGCGCAGGTGACTCATGATACGGATATGCTGACGGAATATGTACGTCAGGCCATGGGAAGAGCCATATCGAAGAAGTTTTTCGCCGATGCAAAATCCAGTGTAATAACGCTGGATCCCAGGCTGGAGCAGATCATCATGGATTCTTTGCAAAAGACAGAAACCGGTGCATACCTGACTCTTGAGCCCAATACGACAAACACGATTCTCGGCAGTCTTTCCAAGCAAGTGCAGAAGCTTGTGCAGCTGGGACAGCAGCCCATCGTGCTGGCATCACCGGTAGTCAGACTATACTTTAAAAAGCTGGCCGATCAGGCAATACCGGGAATTGTGGTACTTTCCTATAATGAACTCGATCCTAATTTAGAGATTCAGTCCATAGGAGTTGTGAGTGTATAGTTTCATTGTATGAGGTGTTTGTTTATGATATAATACTTCTGTAAATGGGGATATTATGTCTCTTTTTGTTAGTATTTGATAATGAGGAAGCTAATGTTACAAAGATACTATGCGAGGGAACTATGAAAATTCGCCGCTACATGGCCAAGGACACACAGGAAGCAATACTGAAGGTCAAAATGGATCTTGGAAATGAAGCACTTATTCTTAACACACGAAAGGTTAAGAAGAAGGGGTTGCTTGGCTTTTTTGAAAAGCCGATGGTTGAAGTATTGGCAGCCATAGACGAGTACAGTGAAGCAAAATCGGATGGAAAAGCGGCAAAATCAACAGAAAATGCAGCAAGTACGAATAAGTTTTCTGAAGAAAATTATTCTAGCGAAAAAGAGGAAAAAATAGCGAATCTGGAGAATAAAATATTTAAAATGGAGGACATGCTCCAGAAAATATTTATGCGGCTCAAGATTGACGAAAAGTTTTCCCGGCCAGCTAATGAAAATTCGTCTGCCACATCCTCCAATATAGCGGATGTTTTTTATGACAATTTGGTGAAAAATGAAGTTGATGCAGAGATTGCCAGAAAGATTGTTGACACTGCAGTAAAGAGACTTCAGGATGGTTTCGGTGTAAATGAAATGACAGCTCAGCTGGTGGGTACTATTTCGGGGATTTTGGGCAAACCGGATACCATCAGAACAAGTACTAACGGCAAGCCATCCGTCGTTATTTTTGTTGGACCGACAGGTGTGGGTAAAACAACGACGCTTGCAAAAATCGCTGCAAATTATCTGCTGAATTATAAAAAATCGGTGGGGCTTATTACTGCAGATACATACAGGATTGCTGCTGTTGAGCAGTTGAGGACTTATGCCGAAATATTGGGTATACCGTTATCGGTTGTGTATACGGCAGCAGATATAAGGGAAGCGGTAAACCAGCATTCGGATAAAGATATCGTATTAATTGACACAGCAGGCAGAAGCCACAGGAACAAGGCTCAGTTTGAGGAACTCAAGGCATTGATTTCAGCTTCAGGTGCCGATGAAGTATATCTTGTACTGAGTGCAACGACAAGCACCAGAAATTGCAGGGAGATATTGAGCAGTTATGGATTTTTAAAAGACTATAAGCTGATTTTTACGAAGGCAGATGAGGCACCGGTGCAGGGGGTTATTTTGAATGTGAAATACTTTGCGGGAAAAAGTCTTTCATATATTACGACCGGGCAGAGTGTACCTGATGATATAGAAACAGCTAATATTGAAAAAATAACCAGAAATCTGATAGGGAGCATAGTCTAGATGAATGACCAGGCAGATAAGCTTAGGCAGGTTATTGACAATCTAAAGCTGAGACAATCGGGTTACCAGATCGTTGCACCGGTTATACCGGTAAAAAGATCTGCGAGGGTTATAACAGTAACCAGCGGCAAGGGTGGTGTAGGCAAGACAAATATTACAATTAATCTTGCTATTGCACTGAGCGGTCAGGGCCTTCGGGTTGTTATACTGGATGCCGATTTTGGACTTGCAAATATTGATGTGCTTTTTGGAATTATTCCTCAATATACACTGGTTGATGTCATAAGGGAAAGAAAAAGCATTTTGGAAATTCTAACGGATGGACCGAATAATATAAAGTTTATTTCCGGTGGATCCGGTGTAGAAGATCTAGTGAAACTAAAACAGGAACAGGTTTCGAAATTTGTGGAAAATATGGCGCTTTTGGACAAGCTGGCGGATATCATATTGATTGATACCGGCGCCGGTCTTTCTGAAAATATCATGAGCTTTATTATGGCGTCCGATGAGGTTCTGCTTGTTGCAACACCGGAACCTACATCCATAACAGATGCTTATGCACTGATTAAGATGGTTTCGAACAGGGATAAGACGAGGAAAATCAAGATTATTGTGAATAAAGCAGCGAATCCCGGTGAAGCGGACGATGTTTTGAAAAAGCTGACACTGGTAGCGGATAAGTTTCTTGGCATAAACCTGGAGCCTGCCGGCTATATACTGCGAGATGATTCGGTTGTTCGATCAGTAATGAAACAGCAGCCTTTTTTGATTGGATATCCTAAGAGTCAGGCCGCCAGGAATATAACCGACATATCTGCTGAGCTTATTAAGGAAAGAAGTGAGATGGGCGCATTGCGAAATCTTGGATTCAGGGGATTTTTGAATAAGCTTGTGGGTTTCATGAAGGCTTAGTGAATGGTTGAACAACGTCACAGTCCAGCTGAGGTTGTTCAAACGCCACGTTTGGACGTGGCGCAGGTCGTGTAGCGTAGGGCAAATTCATTTTGCCCGCAACGAGGGGGTATGGGGGCTTGCTCCCATTAGAAATTGAATCAATGATTCATGTTTGTGTTGCATTTAGATGTGGTAGTAAGATAAATAATTACTGAACAACGAAAATGTGAAGAAGGAATTGATAAAGAAAAATGGATAAGGATATCAATGTGCTTGTCGTAGATGATTCAGCTTTCATGAGGAAAGTTTTGGCAGATATATTGGAAAGCTCCAGTGATATCAAGGTTATCGGTACGGCTAAAAACGGGGTAGAGGCTCTGGAAAAGGTTAAGGACCTTGAGCCTGATGTTATAACATTGGACGTGGAAATGCCAACGATGGACGGACTTGTTTGTTTGCGTGAACTACAGAAAATTACCACTGCACCTGTCATCATGCTCAGCAGTGTTACACGCAGTGGGGAGAAAGCAACAATAGAAGCACTGGAAGCAGGTGCAATTGATTTTATTACAAAACCCTCTGGCTTGTTTGATATTTCAGGAGAAGATAAGAAGAACGAAATTATTGAAAAGGTCAGAATTGCAAAAGATGTTAGAAAGCGAAGCAGCAGGCCCCAAAAAGCAACTATAGTAAAGCCTGTTGTCCGCAGGGATAAGGGATGTCTTAGAAATACGGATTTGAAGACACTTATTGCCATAGGCACCTCAACCGGTGGACCTAAGGCTTTGCAGGAGGTATTACCCTATATCCCGAAAAACGTTCCGGCAGCGGTAGTGGTTGTTCAACATATGCCGCCGGGCTTTACAAAATCCCTTGCTGAAAGGTTGAATACTCTCTGCAGCCTCTACGTGAAGGAAGCAGAGGATGATGAGGTTATTCAGCCGGGGTTTGCATACATAGCACCTGGCGATTTTCATATGAAGGTTCTGGCGGCATCGAAAGATAGCCTGAGAATAAAATTGACAAAGGAAAATCCGGTTGGCGGACATAGACCGGCTGTTAACGTGATGATGAATTCTGTTGCAGATACCAGGTTCCCGGATGTCATCGGTGTCATTATGACTGGAATGGGGTCAGATGGCAGTGAAGGCATTGTGAATATAAAAAATAGTAATAATGGTATTATTATTGCACAGGATGAGAAATCCTGTGTGGTATATGGTATGCCGAAATCGGCAGTGAATACAGGGGTTGTGGATGCAATAGTACCGTTAAAGGAAATTGCAGGGGTTATAGTCAAATATTTGGGGGTGGATCAGTAATGGACATGAGTCAGTACCTGGAAATCTTTATTGAAGAGACAAGGGAGCACTTGCAAAGTTTAAATCAGTGCCTGCTAGGTATGGAAAAGAATCCCGAGGACAATTCCATGCTTAATGAAATCTT
>JAEZLF010000026.1 GCA_023435925.1 Bacillota bacterium | reverse complement strand
TGTCACAGAAGGGATTTATGGTTGAAGAGATCGATATGAATAATGAATATACGAAAAACATTGATAAATATGATTGTTTGGTCGTCACAGGTATGAATAAGGATTTCCTTGGAATTCAGGACATTGTTTCTGGAATACCGGTTATTGATGCGAAAGGTTTGACGGCGGAGCAGGTATACAACCAGGTAAATAGCAGTCTGAAACAGTAACAGCTTCGAGATCCCTTCAGTTAAGATTTCTTTAATGGTTTGTAATAAATAAATCATTGGGAATCAGCGATCTGTACACAAAATAACATACCCTGCAGAGTTACTTGAAAAAGAGCGCTGCGGGGTTTTATATTGTCTAATACATGGATTTTTTTAACATTAAAAAATTCCAGATACATGGATCGAATTCTTCTGACCGATAATATATTACCAATATTTTATAATAATCTCTATTTTGCATTGTCATAACACAGTATAAAATTTACATTAATAAATAATAAATGGAGGAATAATTATGGCGAAGAAGTCAATCGTGTTAGTATTGGTACTGGCTATGCTGTCAACCCTGATCGTCGGCTGTGGTAAGGCAAATGTAGAGTCGTCATCACCTGCACCGGCAGAAACTACAGCACCGGCAGAAACTACGGCTCCGGCAGAAACTAAGGAAGAGGCGGCACCAGCCGAGGATACGGCTAAACTCGTTGGAGTAACAATGCCGACAAAATCACTCCAGAGATGGAATGAGGACGGCACTAATGTCAAGGCAGCCCTTGAAGCAAAGGGATACAAAGTCGATCTTCAGTATGCCGACAACAAACAGGATGTTCAGAACAGCCAGATCGAGAACCAGATCACTCAGGGTGTTGATGTTCTTGTCATCGCTTCAATCGATGGCGGTGCATTAGGTGGAGTTCTTCAGCAGGCAAAGGCTGCGAATATACCTGTAATAGCTTATGACAGACTGATAACAAACACAGACAAATGCGACTACTATGCCACATTTGACAACTATGGCGTTGGTAAGATGCAAGGCGAGTTCATCGAAAGCGCACTTAAGCTTGCCGAAGGCGAAAAAGGTCCCTTCTCGATGGAGTGCTTCGGCGGCGACCCCGGCGACAATAACGCAGGACTGTTTAACAAGGGCGCAATGGACGTTTTGCAGAAATACATAGACAGCGGCGTGCTTGTCGTTAAGTCCAATCAGACTAAGTTCCCTGATCAGATTGCTATCACAAACTGGGAATCCAAGGGAGCGCAGGACAGGATGGATAACCTTCTGACTGCTTATTATGCAGATAAAAATATCGACGTAGTCCTCTCACCAAATGACAGCCTTGCACAGGGTATCGTAGCTTCCCTGAAGTCAGCCGGATATGGCTCAGCAGACAAACCATTCCCTGTAATCACCGGTCAGGATTGCGACAAAATCAATGTAGGCCAAATCATTCGCGGCGAACAGTCGATGTCAATCTTCAAGGATACGAGAGTTCTCGCTGACCAGGTTATCGCTATGACAGATGCGATACTTGCAGGGCAGAAAGTCCCGGTAAACGCCGAATATGACAACGGAGTGATCAAAGTTCCTTCATTCAACTGCGAGATTAAGTTTGCAAACAAGGACAACTGGAAAGAACTGCTTGTCGATAGTGAATATTATCAGTTATCCGATATACCGGACGCAAAGTAAATCTATTGTATGGAAATGGCGGCAGCATAGCTGCCGCCATTTTTAGTACTGGAGACAGACAACCAAAGCTTTCGTTATAACGAGGCAAAGATGTCCCCTACCTCTATGGTGTTGCGACAAGCCCGCCTCGTTGAAACACTGCTGAGGTGAGGAAATTTTTTCACTGAAGTATTTTCAGTATAAACCGATGTGTTATAAAGGAGCAGACAATGTCGGAATATATCCTTCAAATGGAGAGCATAACCAAAGAGTTCCCTGGCGTCACCGCTCTCAGCAATGTTACTTTTCAAGTAAAAAAAGGCGAGATACATGCTCTGGTTGGAGAAAATGGGGCCGGAAAATCTACGCTGATGAATGTTCTTAGCGGTATATATCCCTTTGGTTCATATACCGGTGACATCATTTTCAAGGGGACGCAATGCAGGTTTCGAAACATACGCGATAGCGAGGCGAAGGGAATTGCCATAATCCATCAGGAGTTGGCACTCAGCCCATTCATGACAATCGCAGAGAATATTTTTTTGGGAAATGAAAGAGCAAAGAATGGAATAATCAACTGGGATGAAACCAACAAAGAAGCTATCGGGCTTATAAAAAGAGTTGGGCTAAAGGAGAGGTATACCGCCCAGATAAAGAACATTGGTGTTGGCAAGCAGCAGCTTGTCGAGATAGCAAAGGCACTATCGAAGAACTGCGAACTACTGATACTGGATGAGCCGACCGCAGCTCTCAATGACGAAGATTCCGACCACCTCCTTGAGCTTTTACAGACACTTAATAAAGAGCATGGCATGACGTGCATAATGATTTCGCATAAGATCCACGAAGTCTTAAAGATCGCGAACAGTATAACCGTTTTGAGAGATGGAAAGACAATAGAGACTCTGGACAACACCGTGTATGTCAGTGAAGGCCGGATAATAAAGGGAATGGTAGGCCGCGAGCTTACGGATCGTTTCCCGAAGCATTCGGCACAGATCGGTGAGATAGGCTTTGAAATAAAGAACTGGACAGTACATGACCCTCTTAATGAGGAAAGAGTTATAATAAACAACGTAAATATGAACTTTAGAAAAGGTGAAATAGTCGGACTTGCAGGCCTTATGGGCGCAGGCAGAACAGAGCTTGCAATGAGCGTATTCGGCCGGGCGTATGGTAAAAGGATAAGCGGGACACTTATCAAGGATGGCAAGGAAATAACTCTGCATAATATTGGCCAAGCGATTGCCAATGGGATTGCTTACGTTACCGAAGACAGAAAAACGGCGGGTTTGATACATATACAGGATATTAAGAAGAATATTACATTAGCAAATTTGAAAGAAATTACAAAAGGTTTTGTTGTTAACGAAGACGAGGAAATTGTAGTAGGAAAAGATTATAGGGGACGGTTCAATATCAAGTCGTCAAGTGTGTTTCAGAAAGCGGGCAATCTTTCGGGAGGAAACCAGCAGAAGGTGGTCCTCAGCAAATGGATATTTGCCGCCCCCGATGTGCTGATACTCGACGAACCTACGAGAGGTATCGACGTTGGCGCGAAGTATGAGATATACAAGATAATCCTGCAACTAGCGCAGACTGGTAAATGCGTTATCATGATCTCTTCGGAACTGCCTGAAATATTAGGAATTACCGACCGCTTGTACATACTCAACGAGGGACGTGTCGTGGGAGAAATGAAGACGAGCGAAGCGACTCAGGAGGATATCATGTCCACAATAATAAGAAGTTCGGCAGGGCGATAGGGGGAATATTTATGAACAACATTAAGGAATTTATGGATCGTAACTTACGGCAATATGGAATGGCTTTTGCCCTGGTTGTTATTGTGATCTTTTTCGGGGTCGTGACCGGCGGCAAGCTTATCTGGCCGAGAAACGTACAGATGCTGGTGCGTCAGAACGCCTATGTGTTGATACTCGCCATAGGGATGATGTTTTGTATATTGACGGGTGGTAACGTTGACCTTTCGGTCGGCGCGCTGGTCGCCCTGGTAAGCGCAATGTCGGGGCTGATGGCCACGACGCTTGGCCTGCCAACCTGGCTGGCAATCATCTTCAGTGTTATAACGGGCCTTTTGGCAGGCATATGGCAGGGCTTTTGGATAGCGTATGTCAAGGTGCCGCCATTTATAACAACACTGGCTGGTATGATGGTTTTCCGAGGGATTAACAACATAATACTGGACGGTAAGACCTTACCACTTTCCGGTTTGTATGCTACTATCGGAACGGGTTCGGTTCCCGATATCGCTCCAAAGACTGTCCCGGATTTTTTACACATCGGCGATTTGTTACGGCTGCAGAATAAGCCTGAGTTTCTGAATGTAACGATGCTTATTGTAGGGCTTGCATTATCCATTATTTACGTATTTTTTGTAATTTACAACAGGAAAAGTAAACAGTTGCGCGGATATGAAGTAAAATCTTTAATTTCGGACGTCACAAAAGCAATTTCGTTTTTTATTGTGATAAATGTTTTCTCCTACTGGCTGGCGATGGATGAAGGCTTGCCTATTATGTTGATTTTACTGGCCGTTTTATATGCAATCTATACGTTTATAGCGACAAAGACTATACCCGGGCGCCATATATACGCTATGGGAGGAAATATCAAGGCAGCTGAACTTTCCGGCGTCAATACTAAAAAGATGATGTTCCTTGTATATTCGAACATGGGGCTTTTAGCGGGTGTTGCAGCAGTAGTAACTGCCGGTAGAATGATGGCCTCCTCGCCTAATGTCGGCAAGGACTTTGAGCTTGATGCCATAGGCGCGTGCTTTATAGGCGGTGCTTCCGCATACGGCGGCATAGGAACCATATGGGGAGCTGTCGTGGGCGCCCTTATTATGGGCGTTATGAACAATGGTATGTCTATCATAGGTTTAAATGTCTTTTTGCAGTCTGTCGCAAAAGGAATGGTGGTACTGCTTGCTGTTGCATTTGATATGTACTCAAAATCAAAGTCCAGGCTCGGTTAGGCCAGGATGAAACAATGGAATGATTACTGAAAAAAAGGGGCCGTTCCTAATCAGCTTCTCCTGATTTTTAACAGCCCCTTTTTATTTATACATAAATAGATATTTGTTTCCTTTTATGGTATAATGTCCTCGTTGATGAGGACATTATTAAGCCTTACAAACAGGCTGAGAGACTTAGTCTAGAGGGGGTAACGAAATGAAATGGCTGTATAAAATATCATTAGCCCTTCTTTTAGCCACTGTGGTTACATCTGCGACAATGGCTGCATACTATTTCAACATGGTCAATAAAGTCTATGACAAAAATGCCACGAATGTATTTAGTGAGAATCCAAAATATCATTTCTCATTGATAATAAATGCCAGAGACGATGAGTATTGGCAGAGTTTTAAAGAAGGCGTATTTGAAGCAGGGAAAGTGCATAACGCTGCAATCGAATACAACCCGATATCTGATCCTGACAGCATTGACAAAACGGTTGAGTATGTAAATATTGCTAACAAATCCAGGGTTGATGGCATCATTGTAAACGGAGAGAATTCACCCGAATATCTGGATTCAATTAAAAGCGCAGCCAAGTCAGGTATCTATATTGTTGTAGGACTGGCTGAGATTATTGACAGTGACAGGCTTTCCTATGTTGGAAACAATTTTTACGATTATGGAGTAAAGGCAGCAAAGCTCATATCTCAAGCATCGGAAAAGGGAGCTCCGATCAATTTGGGTGTGATTTTGACAGATGAGAGCCGAAGTACGACTGATAAGACTTTAATGTCGCAGAGTGATATTATGTTGAGCGGCATCACAAGTGTGATTGAAAGTGAGAAAAAGATAAACCTGCTATGTACATTATATAAAAACAGCAATCTGCTTGGAGCAGAAGACCTGACAAGAGACATCCTAACGAAGCACTCTGATGTCGACGTGATTTTCTGCACAAATGCAAAGGATACGGCGGCAGCCGCACGAGTAATTGTTGAACGTAATTTGGTAGGGAAAGTTATTATAGTAGGTACAGGTATCACTGATGAGATAAAGTATTATATTAAAAAAGGGATCGTATTCGGTGTGCTGGACAGGAATGGTTATAATGCGGGATATAAGAGTGTAGAGGTATTGTGCGGAAGCTTCGGTGATTCATTTCAATCAAGTTATATCAATATTGCTACAGATATATATACAGCTATAAATATCGAATAAAAATACTAGAGTATTAAGCCTGCACCGAGGGAGATTCATGAAAAAGGTAAACAAGTTATGAAAAAAATTTGGAATAGAATGTTCAACAGCATAAAGACCAGGATTATTGCAGTTTTTGTTCTGACTATGATTCTAGCTAGTGCTGCGAGCATATTTATTCTTGGATTATCAAGCAACATCATCGAAAAGATGGATGATATGTTTGCTGCTAATGTCGAAATTGAAAAATTCCTCAGTGATATGTATAACGTAAATACCAATCTGACGAATTATCTTGTTACCTCCGATTCGGACAGTTTGCTCAACTATTACAGATATAAGGATATTTTCAATGAAAAGGCGCAGAGTATGTTTTACGAATTTCATGGGATATACAGCCAGAATGATTTAATTTACAAGGATATCGCATACATGGTCGATTCGTATTTCAATGAAACGGAAGCAGCCGTAGAGGCAAAAAGAACGGTTAACGCAGATGAGTATATTGCCAGGTATGCCGAGGCAAACCGGATAACAGGCTATATCCGGACATATACTGACCGCCTGAACCTGAACATTTTAAATAATAATACCACTCAATATCTTGGCATGTCGGAGAATCTGAATAAACTGCGGACAACGAATATGATTCTTATAATATCTGTAATACTGCTCAATGTGCTTGTGATTTCCTACCTGACCTTAAATATGACAAAACCCATAATAAAGCTTGCACATTCAGCTGAGGAAATGTCCAAGGGCAACTTTAATGCCGACGATGTCGAAGTATATTCACAGGACGAGCTTAGCATAATGGCAGACGCATTTAACACGATGAAGCACAGTATAAGGAATTACATCAGCGAGCTGCACAGCAAGGCCGATACGGAATCACAGCTTTTGGAGCAGCAGATAGAAAATTTAAGGATGCAGTCACTGCTTGCAGATGCGGAAATGAAGGCACTGCAAATGCAGATTAATCCGCATTTTCTTTTCAATACGCTCAATGCAGGCGTTCAGCTTGCAATGATCGAAGGAGCTGACAGGACGTCGACTTTTCTTGACAATATGGCGATGATATTCAGATACAATGTTAAGAGCCTGGATAGAAAGGTCAGGATCAAAGACGAGATCGATACTATAAGGGCTTACGAAGACCTGTTTATCGTACGCTTCGGAGACATTATGAAATTCGAATACGACATTGACCAAAGCCTGCTTGATATTGATGTTCCGCCTCTGATTATCCAGCCCCTTGTGGAGAATGCTATGATTCATGGTATAGGGAACATGGAGAGGGGCGGTGTGATTAATATCTCGGTTGATAAAAATGATACCATGGTTAGAATGAGCGTGCAGGACAATGGAGCCGGGATGAGCGAGGAAACAAGACAAAAGGTAATAGACTGTCAAAGGTTTGAAAGCGATATATCCGGGAATATGACAGGAATCGGAATATACAATGTGGTACAGAGGCTGAAGCTGTTTTTCAAATGTGAAGATGTAATGGAAGTGAAGAGCACTCCGGGCAAAGGTACAAAGGTGATTCTAAAGATACCGTGCAATTCACGGCTGGAATAGATGGATGATTTGACATGGTTGAAGGAACAACAGATTGAAAAAGGAGGTGCTTCATATGTATAGCCTTATGGTATGTGATGATGAACAGATAATGATCGAATCAGTACGGCATATAGTGGAAAAAGAATTCAGCAACGTAAAAATTATTGAGACTGCAAGATCGGGAAGAGAAGCGATTGAAAAAACATTGACAATCAAACCGGATATCATACTGACGGATATCAAGATGCCGGGTATTAATGGCCTTGATGCTATTAAAGAGATAAAAAAGGTGCATAACGATGTAAAGATCGTAATTGTTTCTGTCTATGAGTTTTTTGAATACGCAAAACAGGCTGTTGAGCTGGGAGTTAGTGAATATCTGATAAAACCTGTGAAAAAGGAAAGGCTGGTAGACACTTTGCAGAGGATAACAGGCCAGCTGGATACCGAAAGGCAAAAATATAGATGGGAGCTCGAAGCGAAAGAGAGGATTGAAAAGATGCTCTCTGCAGTTGAGCACAGCTTCATTTATTCATTACTTTTTGCTCAGGTACAGAAAACTGACATCATCAAGTACAAAAAGGAATTTTTTGATATAGACAATAATACCGGCTTTATTTTCGTGCTTGCTTTCAACAAAAGAGGCAAAAGCGGCAATTACGAAGCGCAATTGGGAGATAGCCTTGATAATCAGGAGATTTATACACTTCTGAAGAATAATTTTAAACACAGGTGCAAATGCATAGTGGGCCCGGTAATGCTGGACAGGGTTGTGGTTTACGTCGCCCAAAGTATTGATGATCTGTATCAGCAAAGAGTGCAGTCAATTACTTGTATAGAAGATATTATGCATATATTGGAGGATAAATTCAACATTGAATTCAAGGTCGGAATAGGCAGAATCTGCGATGATCAGGATATAATGATATCTTATCAGGAAGCGTTAAAAGCGCTAAATTGCACTGAAGGCGGCAGGATAGTGCATATAGATGATATTGCCCCCAATGTATACAACGTGGGGTATGAAATCGTGACTCAGGAGCAAAAACTGATAATCGGTCTTGAAAATGGCGATGTACAGAGATGTATGACGATTTTATCCGATATCTTCCGGAAATATCCCAATCTCTTTGAACAGGAGAACATTCATTACAGAATTATCGAAATGATGGCAGCGGTTCGGCGGGTCGCGACAGAGAATGGGATTAACGATAATATCGAACCGGGAAAATATATAAAAAAGATTTTATGCTGCAAGTCCAGCGAAGAGCTTGAGCAGGTATGTACAGAGGAGATAAGGAATATTGCCTGTGAAATAAGAGCCAGGAAGAAATGTAATATCGGCAAAATAGTTGAAGAGACTAATACGCTGATAAACGAAAGGTTTTATCAGGATTTAAATCTGGATGATATTTCTAAAGAGCTGCATATAAGCCCCCAATATTTGAGCCGGCTATATAAAAACGAGACAGGTGAGAATTTCATTGAAAGGTTAACGTCAGTCCGAATTGAAAATGCGAAAAAACTGATGAAGGAAAGCAAATATTCCATCAAAGAAATCTGTTACATGTCAGGATACTGTGATCCCAACTATTTCAGCAAATTGTTCAAAAAGCATGTGGGAATATCCCCAACAGACTATCAAAAACAGATATAGGGAGGACGTTTAGCGCAAAAGGCGCGGATTTCCTCTAAAACGTCCAAGGAGGGATAAAAGGAGGGCTGCTATGAAGAAGATCGTTGTATTGTCATTGACTATTCTTTTTATGCTTTTATTTGGCTGCAGGCCGGACAAGCCCGCCGGTTATGAAGATAATGTTCTGAAAATAGGGTTTATCTATGAAACCATGACGTTGGAAAGATGGCAGAGAGATAGAGACATATTTGTAGCAAAGGCTGAGAACCTGGGGGCAGAGGTTTTTGTGAAGGATGCGTATGAGGATAGCGATCGCCAAAGTGAGATCGGTATTGAAATGATCAATAAAGGTGCAGATGTGCTGGTGATTGTCGCTTTCGATAAAGACAGCCTCAAAGATCTTGTTAAATACGCACATGGCAAGAATGTGAAGGTGATTGCATATGACCGCATGATAAGGGATGTCGACATTGATCTTTACATATCTTTTGATAACATAGAAGTAGGTCGTTTAATAGGCAAATCGGCAATAGACAAAGTTCCTGAAGGTAATTATCTGATTCTGAACGGTTCTCAAAGGGACAATAATTCCTTTATGTTCAACGAGGGATATTTAAGCGTACTTAAGCCGTTCATTGATAAAGGCGATATAAATATCGTAGGCGAGACATGGATAGATGCTTGGCGTGATGAGGGATCTTATGATTACGTAAGTAAGATTCTGAACAATGGACAGAAGGTTGATGCTATCATCGCGGCGAATGATCAACTCGCAAAGGGTGCCATAACAGCTTTAAGCGAAAACAGGCTTGCAGGGAAGGTGTTTGTTACAGGGCAGGACGCTGAACTGGGCGCCTGCCAGAGAATAGTTGAGGGGACGCAGGGCTCTACGGTTTACAAGCCTATCAATATTCTTGCGGAAGGAGCAGCCGAGACTGCCGTAAAAATGGCAAAGGGTGAAGATATCGGTCCCTATGAAGAAATGTCAAACGGGACACATAATATCCCATGTAAGATTTTCCGGCCGCTGCTTGTAACAATAGATAACATTAATGATACGGTAATAAAGGATGGTTTTTTCACGGCTGAACAGGTATACACACACTGATATTGTCAGGAGCAGGATTATTTGTTGTATAAATTACAGCTTTTTTCTCGCAGGTTTCTACTTAACAACTATTACAGCTTATATACAGGAGGTTGGTTTATCGGTAAACGTAACGTTTCTCTCCGGTTGTTATTTACCTGTGTATATGGTATATTTGCTATAGAAATCTTTATAAAACCATTATGCCCTAATAATCGGAGGTTACTTTCTAGTGAAAAATATATTGCTGAAGCACAAATTACTACGTACTCTTTTTGAGCTGCGCGGTAATCCCCGTGCATGCGTTTATACTGAACCCATGTGGGGACTTTCCATGAATCTTTGTCTGCCTTACGCAACCGTATATATGCTCACTTTTGGTATGGGTGATATACAGGTGGGAATTGTCACTTCGATTTATATGTTTTCTCAAATGGTCTGTGCATTTTTATCAGGAGCTATCATTGACAAAATGGGGCGCAGGAAAAGCACTGCGATTTTTGATTTTCTGGCATGGAGCCTCCCTTGTCTCATATGGGCATTCAGCCAGGGCTTTTGGTTTTTTGTCGTAGCAGCATTGCTTAACGGAATGATGAAGATAACCACAGTATCCTGGGATTGTCTGCTGGTAGAGGATGCTCCAAAGGATAAAATAACTCACGTCTATTCCTGGGTTATCATTGCGGGTAACCTCTCCGCACTGTTTGCGCCAATATCTTCCATTCTGGTAGCCAGGCTGACACTGGCGCCGGCTATACGAATACTTTATATCAATGCATTTATTATTATGACTGTGAAAATATTAATTCTGTATAAGTTTTCGACAGAAACTGGTGTTGGAAAGATTAGGCGGGAAGCGACTCGCAACATGTCATGGAGTGAGATGCTAACCGGATATAAAAGTGCATTACATAAAATATTACATTCTCGCGGTACAATATTTGCGATAATCATCAGTATCCTGGTAGAGATTGTAGCTATGATTGGAATGACCTTCTGGCAGATTATTGCGTCCCGCCGAATCGGTATCCCGGATACATTATTGCCTATCTTTCCGATGGCACGAAGTGTACTTTCGATTGTTCTTTTTTTCACAGTTATCTCACATATCAGGCAAACTAAGCTGAAATGGCCGATGTATGGGGGATTCCTCAGTTCCATAGTCGGTTGTATATTGCTGATTTCAATAACAAACACAGGTGTGTGGGGGTATGTAATATTATCTGTGTCTTTGATTTTCGAAGCGCTGGGCGGAGCTATTTTAAGTACGCTTAGAGAATCCTTGGTCGCTATTCATGTCGACCCCGTGGAGCGCTCGGGAATTATGGCTCTGCTTCAAACGACGGTAATGCTGGTTAGTGTACCCTTTGGATACATAGGTGGGTTGTTAAGCGATATCTCAAGAATATTACCCTTTGTTCTGAGTATTGCATTGTTACTGCTAGGTATATTAGCTACAGCTTTATTCTATCGTAGGTCTTCAATAGACTTTGTTAACGAAAGTGAACAAGGTATCTAATAATATAATCTTTATGATTGGATAAAACAGAGCGGATAGAGTCTAAATATGTAAAAAAATGTTTTGATCTCCTTTTTAGAGGTACATATTAATAAAGTATCTTCACTTGGGAAAACCAGGAGGAAATCAGATGAGGAATAATAGATTCTGCTATAGATATATTGCAGTTGTACTATTTCTGGTGATAGCAATTTTTTCTGCTCCTGAAAGCACAGCTGCTGACAGCAGAATGAAGAATATTCTGATACTGAATTCCTATCATCATGGACTAAGCTGGACAGATCAGGAAGTGGACGGTATCCTCTCGGTATTAAAACAGGCAGATGAAAGGTTTAATATTTCAATAGAATATATGGACTGGAAATCCTTCGCCAGCCAAAATAATCTCGACCAGCTTAAGGAACGCTATCGATTTAAATATTCCAATATGGATATTGGTATGATCATCACCACGGATGATGCGGCTCTGGAGTTTGCCTTAAAAAACAGGGAGACTCTGTTTTCTGATGCGCCGGTGGTGTTTTGCGGTGTGAATGATGAAGGCGCCGATAACCTTACAAAGGGAATGGCAAGAGTTACCGGTGTCATAGAAGAGGTTGATCCTGTAAAGACCGTGAAGGCTGCTTTAAAGATCAATCCGGATATCAACCGGGTATATCTCGTATATGATCAGACAGAGAGCGGCAAGTCTACCGGACAGCTGTCTGTCAATGGGATATACAGAATCTCTCCTGCTATAGAGGTCGTTGAGTTAAATGACGGCAATATGGACAATATATTGGAAACGGTATCGCAAGCTCCTAAGAATAGTATTGTTTTAAGTACTACCTATTCTGAAGTTTCAGATGGATCAGTAAATGATTTTGAGTATTATATCCGGAAGCTGAGTCAATATAGTAAAGTTCCGGTATACAGTCTGTATGATTTCGCAATTGGGCATGGTGTTGTGGGCGGCAGCATGCTAAGCGGCAAAAGTCAGGGCCAAAAGGCGGCTCAGATGGCGATAAAGATTCTCAATGGTGTTGATATTAAGGAAATACCTTTCGATCATGAGGATACAGCCCGGTACATATTCGATTACAAAGAGCTTCAGAGGTTTCGTATTAGTATTGATTCCATACCGGAAGGCAGCGAGATCATTAACAAGCCTTTTAATTTTTTTGAGGTATATAAGGCAGCTGTTATTACGGTGCTTATCATTGTTACCTTGTTACTTGCGTTTATCATGGTATTGATTTTTAACCTGCGAAGAATCAATGCAATGAAGGAAGAACTGAATGACAATCATTTGGAGTTGACAGGGTTATATGAAAATCTGACAATAGCTGACAACAAGCTGAAGCAACAAATCAATGAATTGGTGGCTGTTCAGGAAGACTTGATTTCAAGTGAAGGTAGATATGAGTTGCTTTTTGATAAAATGATCAATGGCTGTTTTGTATTTGAACCTATATTGAATGCTGAGAACAGGATAACAGAAATACGATTTATCAAGGTGAATCCGGGCTTTTATCATCAAACCGGGCTTCCTGTGAAGGATGTGGCGGGGAAAACGTGGTCCGAGGTATTCGGTTTTCCCAACCGTGAAATAAGCATTTTTCAGAACCTATTAACTACGGGTCATGCAGAACGTTTTGAAACCTGCTATCACGAAAAAGACATGTATTATATTGTAGATGCTTTTCTGATTGCAAACAATAAAATAGGTGTTATTTTTGATAACATTACAGACTACAAATCTGCGATAAGAAGTATAAAGCTTCTAAATGAAGAATTGGAGAGGCGCGTCACAGAAAGAACTTCGGAGCTTCAGGCAGCTCTTAATGAGCTGGAATCCTTTTCCTATACCGTGTCCCATGATTTAAAATCCCCTTTAAGAGCTGTAGACGGATATACACAAATTCTGCTGGATGACCTTGAAACGGAAATTGATACCGATGCAAAAGAAATGCTGCAAAATATCAGAACGATCAGCCGGGAAGCTATTGAAATGATCAATAAGCTATTGCTGTATTCAAAGACATCCAGAGCAGTGCTGGATAAAGAAATGGTAGATATCAGGAAGAAAATAAGCGATGTTTTTAGTGAACTGTTGTTGACAAACCAAGACAGAGATATTTCTCTTGTCATTGATACAGAGTTGCCGGATGTCTATGTTGACAGGGTTTTATTCAGGCTTCTGCTGCAGAATGTTCTTTCCAATGCCATTAAATTTACAAAAAACAGAGAAAAGGCTATCATTCATGTAGGCTGTACATCTTCACAGAATGAGTATGTGTTTTATATTAAGGATAATGGAGCAGGGTTTGATATGACCTACTCACGCAAGCTTTTCAGCATATTCCAGAGACTTCATACCAACGATGAGTTTGAGGGAAACGGAATAGGTCTGGTCACAGTGAAGAAAATTATTGAAAAGCACGGTGGAAGAGTGTGGATAGAGGGTAAGCCTGATGCCGGAGCGGTAATATATTTCACCATACCCTTGAATAATGGACAAAATGAAAGCTGTAACGCCTGATCTTACGGGCATTGCAGCTTAATATCCGGAAAACGTGTATCATTATTCTTTTTTAATCTCGGGTTACCCTAAAAAGACTATGCCATATCGAAGCTCTTTGCGACTCGCTCAATATGCTTTCTCTTTATGGTTTCTTCATAATCTTCACCCTCGATAATGGTGGAGCCGATATGTGCTTTTTCCATAATCATTTCCATAAGCTGTTTTTTAATTTCGGATGGGGTTTCTTCAAGCTCGAAGTACGTTTTTAATTTTTCCAGATCAGAATCGGTATCCAGGTCACCGATGTCTACATTTTTCGATTTACCGGCTGCGCTTAAAATAAACTGAGCCTTGAAGCTATATTCGTCTTCCGTTATGTCCAAACCGGACAGGAGCAGCTGTGATGTTTTCATAAAAATACCTCCACAATGTTATTTATTTTAATAAAGCCTGTCACTATCGAAAAAGCGGCCACTTGTGTATTAATATATATACAATCTAAAATCATTATATCACAAATAAACAGCTTTTAAATTAATAAAATATTTCCCACGAGGTTCCTTTTTGAAACAAATAAAAATAGTTGATTTTTATTGACATTTCTCTCGATGATGGTAAACTTATTATAGTGGGTTAATTTGGCGAAATTTTTGGCCTAAAAAATGTATCGTATTAACATTTTGCTTTGGGGGGAGAGCTTTTAGAATTCTGCTTTTACCCTTTTTTTATAGAATATAATGTCAAAAATGTAACAAACATTTTATAAAAAACTAATAAATTGCAATAAAGTAAAGGAGATGAGATTGTTGAAAGTAAATATCACAGAAACAATACTGCGAGATGCCAACCAATCACTCATTGCTACGAGGATGCCCTTTTCCGATGTTGAAGAGATTCTTGAAACATTGGATAAAGCAGGCTATTATTCTCTGGAATGCTGGGGGGGTGCCACGTTTGACTCCTGTCTCAGATATCTGAGCGAGGATCCGTGGGAAAGACTTGAAAAGATCAAATCCAAGGTAAAAAACACAAAGCTCCAAATGCTTTTAAGAGGCCAGAACATCTTAGGATATAAGCATTATCCCGACGATGTAGTCAGAAGGTTCATTGCTCAATCTGTGGATAGCGGCATGGATATTTTTAGAATATTTGATGCACTCAATGACTTTAGAAATATTGAAGTGGCGGTAGATGAGACATTAAAGCGGAAAGCTCATGCTCAGGGGTGCATTTGTTATACAACCAGCCCGATCCATAATCTTGACAAGTACGCAAAACTGGTTAAGCAGCTTGAAGAAATGGGTGTCAACTCCATTTGTATTAAGGATATGGCCGGTATTATGGGCCCTCAAGAGGCTTATGACCTGATAAAAACCATTAAGGAAACCGTCAAATTGCCTGTTACTCTCCATACACACTCCACCACAGGCCTTGGGCCAATCACACAAATCAAGGCTGTTGAGGCTGGTTGTGACGGTATTGACTGTGCAATTTCCTCCTTCTCCGGCGGGACCTCCCAACCGGCTACTGAGACACTGAACTATGCATTGAAACAGATGGGTTATGAGACTGGTTTGGATGAGAAGGCTCTTAAGAAAATCAACGACTTTTATAAGCCATTAAAAGCAAAGTATATTGAATCAGGATTGATGGATGCTTTTGTAATGGGTACTGAGACAGATGCTCTTGTATATCAGGTGCCCGGCGGAATGCTTTCAAATCTGATAGCACAGCTGAAGGCTCAGAATGCAATAGACAAATTGGATGAGGTTCTGGCAGAGACTCCAAATGTAAGAAAAGATCTCGGATATCCTCCGCTGGTTACGCCTATGAGCCAGATGGTGGGCGTACAGGCTGCTTCAAACGTGCTTGCAGGTGAAAGATACAAAAATGTATCCAATGAGGTGAAGGCATACCTGAGAGGCGAATATGGACGGGCACCGGGAGAGATCGACGCTGCACTGATCAAAAAAGTCCTGGGCGATGAAAAGCCCATGGCCGGTAGATTCGCAGATACACTGGAGCCGGCGTTTGAGAAAACAAAAGCTCAATTAAAGGGTATAGCAAGAAGTGACAAGGACGTTCTCTCCTATATTGCATTCCCGCAAATTGCCGAGAAGTTCTTTAAGGAAAGAGAAGAACGGGAAGTGACGAGAGTAACTTACACAATTGTCAAAAAGTAAAGGATGGTGCAATATGTCGGTTATTGAAAGTGTTGTAGTTGGTATGTTCACGCTTGCATTGGTATTCGTGGTGCTGGCCATTTTATATGCAATGGTTATGCTGCTGTCTAAGGTTCTCGGGATCAAGGTGAGCAAAAAGACGGCAGAGGAGAATCCTGCTGAGTTGACAGTGTCCGCCAATGACGTAAAGGACATGGATGTTGTTCAGATTTCTTCAGGAGAATTGAAGCTTAAAAATGTGGATGAGAAGACGGCAGCTATGATTATGGCTATTGTTAGTGATGAATCCGGAATTCCGCTTTCAGAGCTATGTTTTAAATCGATCACGGCTATTGACTAAGGCAAAATGCAAATATGAGTGGAGGTTTTATAATGAAATATGTAGTCACCATTAATAATAAAAGTTATGAGGTTGAAGTTGAGAAGGGACAGGCGGCCATCGTTGGAACGAAAGTGGTCTCAGCGCCGGTTGCAGTACCTCAGGCTGCTCCTGCAGCAGTGCCAGCAGCAGCACCGACCGTACAGACAGCACCTGCCGCTGTTAATGTTGCAGGCGGTGAAGTGATTAAGGCGCCAATGCCGGGTACGATTCTGGACATTAAAGTCAGCGTCGGCTCAAAGGTGAAGAAGGGCGACACTTTATGCATTCTCGAAGCAATGAAAATGGAGAATGAGATTTCGGCGCCGGCAGACGGCGTAGTTGTGCAAATTCAAACTGCAAAGGGTTCAACTGTTAATACGGGTGATATTCTTGCCGTTATGCAACTGTGAGGTGACCAATCATGTTTGTGGATGCAATTAAAACTATATTTATAGATTCCGGATTCGCTGCGCTAACCTGGCAGCAAGGCCTTATGATAGGTGTTGCCTGCGTACTGGTTTATCTGGCTATTGTAAAGCAGTTTGAACCGCTTTTACTGCTGCCTATAGCCTTCGGTATGCTATTGGCTAACTTGCCATTGGCAGGACTGATGAACGGACCTGTTGAGGGTTCTTCTGAGCCGGGAGGACTGCTCTATTATCTTTATCAGGGTGTCAAACTTGGCATCTATCCATCTTTGATATTCCTGGGAATTGGCGCAATGACGGACTTTGGCCCTTTGATTGCAAGACCTTCCAGCCTTTTTATGGGTGCTGGTGCTCAGTTTGGAATAAGTGCTGCATTTATCGTAGCTATTGCACTTGGATTTACACCTCAGGAAGCAGGATCTATCGGAATCATTGGCGGCGCAGACGGTCCTACGGCTATTTATCTTACGACCAGGCTGGCTCCTGAGCTGCTGCCGGCCATAGCGATAGCAGCCTATTCCTATATGGCGCTGATTCCGTTGATCCAGCCGCCTATTATGAAGCTTCTGACAACGAAAAAAGAACGTGAAATTAAGATGGAACAATTGAGGGAAGTTTCCAAGCTGGAGAAGATCGTCTTTCCGATAGCTGTATCCATATTCTGTATTCTGCTATTACCATCTGTTGCACCTCTAATCGGTATGCTGATGCTAGGCAATCTGTTCAGGGAATCCGGCGTTGTTGAGAGACTTTCCAGTACAGCACAAAATGCTTTAATCAATATTGTAACCATTTTCCTGGGCGTTACCGTAGGAGCTACAGCAGTAGCAGAAAGATTCCTGCAGCCTGAAACCCTTAAGATTATTGCCCTTGGTCTGTTTGCGTTTATGTTCAGTACGGTAGGCGGGCTGTTAATCGGTAAAGTGATGTGCTGGCTGTCAGGCGGAAAGATCAATCCTTTGATTGGTTCTGCAGGTGTTTCTGCTGTTCCGATGGCGGCAAGGGTATCTCAGGTAGAAGGGCAGAAAGCAAATCCCTCAAACTATTTGCTGATGCATGCAATGGGTCCCAACGTAGCCGGTGTCATCGGCTCGGCCGTTGCTGCGGGTATTCTGCTGGCATTGTTCGGTAAGTAATATTTTAACCTGGAATAATTCAATTATAACGAGGCAACAAAAATATCCCCCACTTCTATAAGTGGCGGGTACCGATTTGGTTTTCAGGCGGCGAGCATATCTCCCGCCTCGTTGAAACGCCGCTGAGGTTATGAAATTTTTCTACAAACGAAAAATTTCATTTTGAACCGAGGCGTTATAA
>JAEZLF010000019.1 GCA_023435925.1 Bacillota bacterium | reverse complement strand
AGGAGGGCATCACGCTTCTTATCTGACGGCAAATCCGACAGGTAATCTTGCCAGACCTCAGGGAGTTCCTGATAAAAGCCTGTATATTTAAGCGCCGTAGGCCTTTTAGCCATCAGTGATATATATGAAAGCCAATCCATGGATTCTCCATCTTTTCCATATAGCCTCCGGTGGGTGACCACTGGGTTATACTTTACGTCGAAGATGGTGATGGTGTCGCTTGTGATTTCAAGGTATACACTCTCCTGTGCAAGCTACACACTGTAGACATAACATATTTTTATGTATACAGTGTGCTGGAAGGTCCGTTTCTTTTTGTGATTATGCGTTGTTTAAAGCTTTGATTATAGCATCCTGTGTGAAACTTATTGCCCAGGAAGCACCACTATTTAACAGTTCAGACGGCGATTCATAAGCTTTATCTATTTTCACACCAACAAGTTTCTTCTTCAATTCCTTTGCTTTTTTGATTTCCCAATTTTGCCAATTGGTTTCGCCAATTTTTGCAGAGTTTTTATCTTTTGTATTAGCATATTCACCTACAATCACAAGTAGGTATGTAGCAGAACTTATTTTCTCAAATAATTTAATTTAATAGAAACACCGATTGCAATTACATCATATTTGGTGTAAAATATAATTGTTTATACATCAAATATGGTGTATAAACATTCAACACAGGAGAAATAATATGAATGTACATCATTATGAAACAAGTGGAGGCAAAGACTTAATTCTTGAGTATATTGACGATCTTCCGAAAAATGAAAAAGCAGAAGGATTAACAATTCTTGAGAAACTTGAGGACGAAGGTCTTGCAGCACTTGATGTACTAAATACGAGACAACTCAGGGCAAAGCTCTGGGAAATCAAGTTTTATGATGATAATCGCATAATGTACGTTGTAGCAGACGGAGATAATATGTATATGGTTCATGCGTGTAAGAAACAAAAGGGCAAAGCCGAGAAGTTTGAATTGGATAAGGCGATAAAAAGAGTTAAGGAACTGGAAAAGGAACTCGGTAAGAGATTTATTTGATGAATGGAATGAGAGGTGAGAATTCATGCCGTTTAAAAAGGTTAATGTAAAGGAAGAAATCAATAAAAGACTGGAAAACGATGTTGAGCTCAAAAAGGCTTATGATAGCGCACAGCATGAGTATGAAGTTGTCAAGCAGCTTGTAAAAATGAGGAATGAAATGGGCTTTTCTCAAAGTGATGTTGCAAAGCAGTCCGGATTAACCCAGCAGATGGTTTCCAGAATTGAAACCGTTGATAATTCTCCTACGCTGCGGAACTTTATTAAGTATGTAGACAGCTTGGGCTTGGCAATAAAGATTGAGAAGAAGAATTCAAATATGGAGTACAGCAAGGTATAATTTTTGATATAAGTGTGGGGAGGACAGCGGTTAAAACGTCCTGCTCACTCCTACATTATGGCGATAACCAAAGAGGGGATTTGTACATACGAAACGATAGGGTTCGCCTCCACCACAAAATCCACGTCCAACGTGGATATGTCAGAAGCAGGATTACCAAAGGTATCCTGCTTTTTGTGTATGACGGGCATGTCGTCAATCTGTGGTGAAAGTCCAAAAGGAGCGTAGTTGCCGACGAACCCCAATTGCATATTTCTTGATTAAAAGTGTTTGAATTTAAATATTTGTCGATTGAAGAATACTGAAAATTATGCTATTATTTGCCAATAAAGGATAACTATTTATTATGATTGGTTGGAGGTGGGGACGATTGAATCAGCTTGATGAAAATCAGGTTCGTAACTTTTATGAAGCAGTTCCAAGTGTTTGGCCTGATGATGATATGTGGCATATGTATTCCAGAAAACAAATCGAAAAATATATTCAAAAACGAATTATTCGGAAAGATGGCTATATACTTAATGCAGGTTCAGGCGGAAATGATTATGGAATAAACTTTCGAATGCATCATGTAGATATCGCAAAGAATAAAATTGAACATTTACCTAATGCTACTGTGGCCAGTATAGAATCCTTACCATTTAACAATGAAACATTTTCTGAAGTCATCTGTGTCGGAAGTGTACTAAATTATTGCGATGCAGTTACCGCAATTGCAGAAATATCCAGGGTATTGAAAAAGTCTGGACGACTTATACTAGAATTTGAAAATAGTTGGGGTTTTGAGCATATAAATACCCCTGCATACAAGAAAGATGCAGAAATAGCACTGCTAAATTACTGTGGCCAATATCAAAGTCAATGGTTATACTCCTATAATTATATTAGTACGATCCTAAAAGGACTTGGATTCAAACTTGTTGATATCTATAGGTTTCATATAATCAGTGGACTGCATTATAACAAGTATCACGATGAAAATAAGGCGGCGCCGTTAGCAAAGCTTGACGGTGTCTTTCGTTACATACCATTTGTCAATAAGCATTCAAATAATATAATTTTATCTTGTTTCAAGCTATGACTTCTTTTTTGCAATCAAAAATGCAGTAATTGAGGAGAGTATCGCACCAAAAACTCCTCCGACTGTAGAATTAACAGAGCTAAGCGGAATATTTAACTTTTGAAGAATAAAATTATATCCCCAGATTATTATTATTGGGCTGATAATCAATACTAATGCAATTATTGGATATAGGTGAAACTTCCGCTTTTGCTGGCTTGGCAGATACCCGAAAGTTTTTTCATCTTTTGTATCTCCTAATACTGAGCATTCAGAATGTGTAACTTCAAAAGAAATTTCACTTAATGTTTGCTTAGTTATAGAATCATGGCATGCATCTATTTTTTGTTTATATTCAAATAAGTCATTTGGAGGCAGAAGCGCAGAATACCATGTAAGATAATATTCATAGTATATAGCCTGAACAATACCCAAGAAAGTCTCCCTGGATATTTGGTTTAAGCCATCATTTGTTTTTATATAAACGAAAGCCTCAAAGCTACTTTCGTGATTACTGAGACCAAGAGGCAAAGTATAGTATTTAGCTCGTATCATCCCAAAGCCCTCAAGGCAAATTAACTTCTTAAATAAGAGACTTTCCTTATCAATGCTTTTGCCATTATTTTTGTTGCTAATTTCAACAACATAGTATGCAACATCAAATCCATGGGAACTTATATAATTCTGCAGCAAATTAATGAACGGAAAAAAAACTGTATTAACCCTATACTTCTCTATTAAAGCAATATAATCGTATATGACAATCCGTTGTTTCTTTACATAACATAACATTGCTAGACCAATTATAGTGTCATCTAAATATAAAGCAAAAAGAAGCAACTCAAATGGATTACTCTCGTTTTTTTTGTTTAACCAAAAAGTAATTTCGTTTGTGTTTGTCTTTATGTCAGTTGGTGTGGTGTCATTATACACATATAATGCCTTAATGTACTCATCATCAGTAGTTTTAGTAATCCGTCTTATTGAGAATTTATTTTCTAGCTGATCACTCAATCTTTTAGCCCCCAGTTGCTCATAATAAATAGTTATCCTTTATTCACAATAACTTTATTGCGGGGGTGTTTGGATATAAGTATAGATTTCTGCTTGTTTGACGTAACATGGGTATAAATCTGTGTCGTCACTATGGAGCTATGTCCTAATAGCTTTTGAATATATCGGATATCGACATCCTCTTCTAAAAGCAGTGTTGCAAAGGAATGCCGGTACATATGTGGGGTTATATGCGTTTTGATGCCAGACATATTTACATATTTTCTAATCATGAATCTAACAGATTGCTCGGAAAGACGTTTTCCAAGACGGTTTATAAAGAAAGAATTCCCTTTGCTTTCTGTGAGAGAAAAGGCGTTATTGTACTCCTTTAGAGCTAAAAGGACATCTTCATTGCCAATTTGTACAATCCGCTCTTTTGAACCTTTTCCATAAATTTTTATATATCCTTCTGATAAATTGACATCTTCTATAGTCAGAGAACAGAGCTCTGATACTCTAACTCCGGTTGCAAAAAGTAGTTCAAGAACTGCAATATCCCTTAAAACTGTTTTACTGTAAAATTCAGTATTGATATCATGTTGTAATTCTTGATATGCTGCACTAAGAACGGCTTGAATTGTGCCTAAGGGGATCGTCTTAGGTAACAGAATCGGTTCTTTAAATTTAACCCTCATTTTCAGAAAAGGACTTTTTTCAATAATCTCATCATATTCAAGATAATTGCAAAATGCTTTTAAGCAGGCAATTTTACGCTTTATAGTTTTAGCTTTGTACGTTTTATGAAGGTATGTAATGTAATCAGACATATTGGATTTGTTTAAGTCACCGTCACATTCTTTCATGAAACTTAAAAACTGGTTTAAATCAATTGTATATGCCTTTATAGTCTTATCGTTAAGATTTTTCTGATATTTACAAAACCCAAGATATTTCTTTGTTAAAAGTTCCAATTGTATCATTTATAACTCACTCCTCACAAACCGTATACGTGATCTTGTCACAGTATAAAATTAAAATATATGTATAATGAAATTATAAGAAACGGATAGTTATATGAGTTTTCGCAACTTTTCTTTGTCGATGATGTGAATTGTACCTCTTGATTGCTCAAGAATTCCGTCTGACTGAAATACCTTCAACATCCGGGAAACAACTTCCCTGGCGCTTCCAATATATTTTGCGATTTGTTCTTGTGTAATATGAAGCTCAGTAGAATTTGTTTTAGACATTTCATCGAGCAGAAAGATAGCGAGTCTTTTATCAAAGCTCAAAAAAAGAATCTGTTCCATTGCCCACATAAAATCAGAAAATCGTTCAATAGTATTTTTGTATGCAAAATTTTCTACATAAACATTCTGATTACTGAGTTTGCTAAATGCACCAATGTTTATTAGATAAGCGTCAGTTTTACTTTCGGCATCAATATGCACGTCAAAGGTAATGCTGTTTAAAATGCAAGATGCAGAAAGTATGCAAACATCATCTGGTGAAAGCCGATATAAGGTTATTTCACGTCCATCCTCAGATAAGATATAAACACGTAATCCACCACTTTTTATCAAAAGGACACCTAGGCATTCGCTGTCTTTACTGTGAAGATTAAAGCCCATGTTATAAGATACTTTTACAACATTGTTTTCAAGCATACTTTTTTCCGAATCACTTAATTTATCCCAAAAATCGAGACGATTTCTTATATAGGTTAATTCCTCTTTTTCAATCATAAATCCTCCAATCATAGTTATAGTATAACAAATGATAGACTAAATACAAAAAAATAAAGCAATACCAATTTAGTATTACTTTATTTCGTATATGCTTATATTTTATTCAGTAACGATATCATATTTCCAGTCAATAATACCACCAAAATCATATACATTGGAGTATCCGAGTTCGACAAGATTAGCAGCTGCAAAGGCACTTCTGCGACCACTACGGCAATATACCAAAATACAGGCAGATTTATCAGTCAATATTTCTTCAGCCTTTTGTAAAATGTCGGTATCAGGAATGAGTATCCTTTTTTAATATAACATCTGATACAGTTGCAATTGGACATATGGTGCACCAGGTTCTTGGCTTATATATCAGTGCTAATAGTAATCCAAGGAATGTTGTTGTCATCATCATCGAATAAAAACGATATGATAAATGAGTCAGCCAAGGAGCTAAATCCATTTTATCAATTAATTGGGGTATTTTAAAAGGTAGAGGAATTACTATTAGAAATCTTAAATACTCCATTGCGGGTCTCATACCTTTTGCTACACCTAGAGTAGACATGATGATAAATAAAAGGCTTAGTCCAAAATAAGCCAGCATAATCCATTTCATATTACCCTTAATAAAAAACTGGGGAGTTTTTATGGAAGCCCACTTTTTTGATTTTCCGCAGGCAGTATATAAACTTGCTCTGGGACAATATGACTGACACCAGGTTTTCTTGCGGTCTTTTAACAGCAAAATGATTGGTAAGGTCATGCAAATAATTCCTAATATAGAGAAATGTATATTAACAAAGCCAAGTACAAAGAAAATAATTGTAAATAAAAATAAAAGCTTATGATTTCGCATATTCACCTCAAATATTTGTTAGTTAAATGAACTAGTTAGCATTAATCCGATCAATGTTCCATAAATAGTGGAACTATATTGATTTGATGTAATAGGGCAAACCGGTATACCTCCTTTCCATGTGATTTAGTGTAAATTATAACAGCTATATGGATTCTGATTCTGTGATTAAGTCACAGGAAAGAAAAGTCTATTTTGTATCTGTATTCATTTGTGTTATAAAATGGCGGTTAAAACATTTCAGCCCTTCAGTTTGAGTCTGTGAATGTGGACATTCTTGAAATAAGAGATTATATAAATGATAATTACTATCCAAATTAAGGATAAAGACCTATTATAAGCCTAACCATCTAGATATTGAAGTATAAAAAAGGAAGCGGAAGAATGATTGCATCACATAGAGCGAGTGACAATAATGCCAGAAAAGATATGCTTCCACCAGTTAAAAAATTCAATCGAAAAGACCCCAAAAAGGGGTCTTTTAAAAAAGATTTAAGAATTGCCACATAGCTGCTTTTTCTATTTTTTGTAATAATAAATCAGAAAATTTATATCAACCATTGATAAGTCTAGGGGGTCTGCATTATGTTCTATTCATTAAGTCTCGGATAGGACAATCTTCGCACATTTCATCTTCATTAATTTCTCCGCCGCCCATTACGCGATCAAAATAGGTGCAATCCATCCAGCAGGCCTGGTTTGCATTGATATAATCACTCTCAAAGGCACTTTTTGGAGGATCTATCCAAATTCTCTCACTACCTATGTCTACCCAAAATTTAACATCTGCAGGTAAAGGCAGTAATAGTCCACCTATAAACTCATGGGAATCACCTTCCTCATAATCATATCCACATTTATAAGGAAGTTCTACTAAATTGCCATCAGGTTGTTTCTTAAAGATTATATAAGCGGAATCAATAAAAACAAACATTTGATGAAAGATGCAGTTTAAATCTTTTGTTATTCTTATGCCTCTGATACAATCCCTATATGGCGATAACCTCGTCAAGCTTTGTTTATTCATATAAACAGGAGCAAAACACATTATTGCGACATAATTGCCCTCCTGATCACTTAGATCTAAGCAAAAATCCCCGCCTTCATGCCTCTTAATCCAGTCGTCCTGTGCTGCAATATTATCACTGACCAATGTAGCTGCTACTTTTAGCGCCATTTCTTTTGTTATTCTACTTTTATTCATATGGAAACCCTTCTCAATCATTTCTTTTAGAAAGATATTATCATACCTGCAAACAGTCAAACAAGTCGAGTAACTCTTGGATCTTTTGTCACAGTGTAGACACCCAAAAAAGAGCCCTTATTTTGGCTCTCGTTGCATATTTAACAAGATTGTAAATTCGACACAGAAGAGAAAATTTTCATAACCGCTTTAACAAAATAAAGTAGTACCGTAGACAAGTAATGCATTGATAATGTATTATAGTATCAGCACCATATAGAAAAATGAGCATTAATCAAAAACTCATATTAGGGGGAACGAACATGTATAAGAGAATCATAGCTGTTCTATTCATCGCCATTTTTACACTTACATCACTGGCAGGGTGTGGTTTATCTGGCACTAGCGGGAAAGACGTGGAATTTACGATTGCCCATGCCACCTGGATAGGGTATGCGCCTTTGTATATTGCGCAAGAAAAAGGTTACTTTGAAAAGTATAATGTAAATCCGACATTGACTGTGATAGAGGACGAGTCACAGTATGCCGCAGCCCTGTATGCCAACAGTATTCAAGGATTGGGAAACGTACTGGACAGAGAAGTAATCCACTATGCCAAGGGAACCCCTGAAACCTTTGTATTTGCAATGGATGAATCATCTGGCGGGGACGGAATTATTGCAAAGAAGGAAATCACAAGCGTTGAGGAGCTGAAGGGCGCAACGATTGGTCTGGACAAATCCTCCACCTCCTATTTCTTCTTTTTAACCGTGCTGGAAGAGTACGGAGTAGATGAAAGTGACGTAAACATACAGGAGATGAGCGCCGGAGATGCGGGTGCGGCATTTGTTGCAGGCAAACTGGATGCAGCTGTTTCCTGGGAGCCCTGGCTGACCAATGCTTCTGAAAGAGAAGGCGGCCATGTTCTTGTCAGCAGTAAGGATTTCCCCAACACAATTGTTGATGTAGTTACGCTGAGAGAGGATTTCGTCAAGAAGAATCCTGACGTTGTTACCGGGCTTACGAAAGCATGGTTTGACGCTATTGATTTTTACAGGGAGAATCCGGAAGAGGGTAATAAAATAATGGCTAAAGCGCTGGGCCTTGACGAACAGGAGATCGCAGACATGGCAAGTGGCGTGTCTTTCTTTGGCAGAGAAGAGAACAAAACCTTCTTCGACCGGAATAACGAAAATAGCATCTATGATTTGGCAAACAGAGCAAGCGGATTCTGGAAGGATAAGGGGATCATTGATGAAAATATCGATGCAGATAAACTGATTACCGACAAATTTGTAAAAGAGGCTTCCAAATAAATGGACAACAAATCAAAAGCTGTTTCAAAAGCTGTTTCAAAGGTCAAAGAAAAGCTGCCTTTTATGGACAAAAGGCTCTCTATACTTTCGTTCCTGATTCTGATAGCTCTCTGGAGTGGCCTTTCATACAGCGGGCTGGTGCAGAAGGTGTTTTTGCCCACGCCCGGTGCGGTGATCGGCGCATTTGCGGACATGTATCGGGACAACATCCTGCTGAGCTACTCGCTGGTTAGCATATACCGAGTAATGGTGGGTTGGGTGTTTGCCGTGATTGCAGCAGTTCCGCTGGGCTTGTTGATAGCAACCTCGAAAAAAGCGGAGGCTCTTTTTGAGCCTGCCGTGGATTTCGCACGTTATTTACCGGTGGTTGCACTGGTACCGCTCACACTGCTTTACTTCGGCATTGGAGACCTTCAGAAATTTGTCATAATATTTCTTGGGACATTTTTTCAATTGGTGTTAATGGTAGCGGATGTAGTATCATGCGTACAAAAGGATCTGCTTCGCGCATCGTCTACGCTTGGAGCAAGCAAATGGCAAACCTACAGATTGGTGCTGATACCTGCGTCGCTGCCGGGGATCATGGACAGTCTCAGGATAACCGTGGGCTGGGCATGGACCTATCTTGTGGTAGCAGAGCTGGTTGCAGCGAACTCGGGGCTGGGCTATATGGTCCTGAAGGCACAACGCTTTCTCGCTACGGATCAGATATTTGCGGGGCTTATTCTGATTGGGGTCATCGGCCTGGTAACGGACTACCTGTTCAAATGGCTGACCAGACTACTTGTGCCCTGGCGTGAAAAGGTGGGTGGCTGACATGGAGAAGCTGAGTTTGGTGAATGTATGTAAAACCTTTGGTACCGGCAACGTTGCGTCGCAGGACGTTGATGCGTTGTGCGGTATTGATTTGAGTATAGAAGAAAATGAATTTGCTGTCATCGTCGGGCCTAGCGGTTGTGGTAAATCGACGCTGTTGAACATTGTCGCCGGATTGGAGAAGGCAACCTCCGGAACGGTATACATCAATGGCAGTGAGGAAATCAAGGGGCCTGGCGCGGATAGGGGAATGGTGTTTCAAACTTATACGCTGTTTCCGTGGTTGACGGTGCAAAAGAATGTAGAATTTGGCCTTAGGATCAAAGGCATTCCGGCGGCTGAACGTATGGATATTGCCCGGCACTATATTGAACTGGTGGGCTTGACAGGCTTTGAAAATATGCTTCCCAAGGTATTATCCGGCGGGATGAAGCAACGTGTGGCAATTGCCCGTGCACTGGCCAACAAGCCTGAGGTGCTGCTGATGGACGAGCCGTTTGGTGCGCTGGATGCGCAAACCAGGGTCGTGATGCAGGAACTGTTGATTTCCGTCTGGGAGAAGGAAAAAACGACTGTTTTGTTCATTACGCATGATATTGATGAAGCGGTCATGCTAGCAAGCAATATTTATGTGATGTCCAGAAGACCCGGCACAATCAGGGTAAAGATGAAGATAGAAATACCTCATCCGAGAAGTCATCAGGTCATGGTGCTGCCGGAGTATATCGCTGCGAAGAAAAACATTATGGAAATGCTATGGGAAGAAAGCAAAGCCGCGACCGCACAAAAGTGAGGTAATGAATTAGTTTGCTGATTCACTCCCTCAATAGCTTCAAATACCTGTCCAGCATGTCCTCAACATAGCCTCCCACAAGAAGTGCCATTTGTTCATGACTGCTGGTCTCATAATATGAAGAAAAGCAGTCATAATATTTCCTGCGGTCAGAAAATTTTACATTGATTGCCGGAAAGCCCGCTGAAATCAACTCGAGATTAAAAAGCAGCCTGCCTGTTCTGCCGTTTCCGTCAATAAATGGATGAATCCCCTCGAAAAGTAGATGGAACAATGCTATCCGTTCTACCGGATGCATTGTTTTTACCATCTCTCCATGCCTTACCATAAGCTGCTCCATCTGCACCGGAACAAGGTATGGCTCAGTGGGCTCATGTTTGGCACCCATGATTCTAACAGGAATCCTGCGATAAATTCCTCTATCTTCAGGTTTGTCAATCAAAACGAGGCTATGGATTTCCTTAATAATCCTTTCACTGAGAGGAACCTTATCCTGTACCAGTTGCAGCATATACTCAAAAGCATCCCTGTGTCCTATAACCTCAAGGTGATCCTTCAGGGGCTTGCGGTCTATTGTCATGCCTTCAAGCACCATGGCGGTTTCCTGAAGAGTAAGCGTATTTCCTTCTATTGCATTTGAGTTATATGTGAATTCAACTAAAAATTCATCCTTAAGCCGGGCTACCTCTCCAGCGGTCAGAGGGCGTAGGGCATCAAGGACAGCTATCTTTTCATCAATTCGCAAAAGTAATTCTTTCAGCTTATTATTTCTAAAGCGTCTTACCCGGCCATCTTCTGGCTTTGGGATATCTGCAGGAATCAACCAGGAGCGTCCTGCTCGTTTTGCATCTTTTATCTTTCCGGCAGCACACAGGGTGCGTACCTGCCTGTCGGTTATACCCCATTTTTCTGCCACTTGTTTTGCAGTCATATAGTCCATGGAAAATCACCTCTAGGGATATTTTATTCCGATATCGGAAATATATCAACATAAAAGTATAATTTCCAAAAATATATTTCCGAAACCATAAAGACCTTCTTGGGGGAAAATGCCGGGTTGAACGGGAAAGTCATTTTACAGATGTTTTGTCAAAAAAAGATTGAAAATATCATAAATTCTACTATAATAATTATTATTAATTACCATAAATTTCTGGGGGGAAAAAGCCTTGAATAACTTTCCTGAACTTGCTGTAAACATAGCAATTGGCGGCTGTAATAGTGGGAGTGCCCCTGAGGATATTCTATACAGGCAGGTCGAAAGGATTCTGCAGGATACGATAGCTTGCACTCAGATATTTAACAATGCGGATTATCGTTTTTCCGGAGCGGACATAAGAGTAAACCTATTTTCAAGCCCATTCATGGCAGATGCTTTTTGGATTGATTTTACCGACAGGGTAAACATGCCGCTTAATGTAATTATTCCATATGACGCAAGGCCGAATGAATTCCAGACGCTGCTACAGAAAGCAAGTTCAGTGACAAATATCCGTGCCAATAGTTACCGTTCGGCTGGGAGCGGCTCGGTAATGGCCGATTGGATTGCGGATCAGGTAGACCTTTCCTTATTTTTGTGGGATGGAAGAGAAGAGTTCAATAACCGTGAAATATGGACCCTGATTCAGTCATGCAAAAGAAGCAATACTCCTTCTATTTGGATTGATGTCAATTCGCCTGAAAATGTTTACTGGGTATTGGATTCTTATTTTGACGGTTATACGAAGGAGAAATTGCAAGAATATATTGCAGAATTATTCTGTAAAAGCAATAGTTCTTTTGATCTGCCCAAGGAGACCAAAATTCCATTTTGGCGGTTATGGGATTTTTTCTATGACCGGTTTATGAAAAAATACAAGGCTAAAATTCAACCCATCCCTTATATCAATGATAAAGTCATGGATAAGGATCCTATAGCAAATACCCATGATGAAAAAAGAGAGCTTATTCGTCAAAAGATTGTCGGTTGGTTTCATTATTTTGACAATAACGCAATTGCGTATTCGCAGAAATACCGTACGTCAATCTATTTAAGATCTATTATGCCTTTTATTGCTACCATCTTTATATCGATTGGGTTTTATGCAGAAGGTGTACTTGGGTTCATTTATAAAATTCCATACACTCATATCAGTCCATGGGCCATTCTTGCAGGTATCGGGTTTTTAATTCACGGACTGATCAATTATTACATGTACAATCTGTCAGAGAATACGAATGTAGCCGGCTGGCATATCCGATTTATCGATAATCGGTTTATTGCTGAGGTTTTGAGACTGACAGCGCATTTTGCTCCTTTCGGAATACCTGTGAATTACATTTCCTCGTTGAACCGGTTTGGAAACAAGGTTTCAAAAAACCCTCATGTCTCTAGCGAGCTGCGTAGGATTATCAGGAGCATAACGACGTCGGATGTGATATTCGATCGGGTTGCGGCCGATGATTTGCTGGAAAATCTCACTCATATGATCGATGATCAGGTCGCTTATCATGACCAGGCCCAAAAAAGGTATACTGCCATTATAACCGGATTGAAAAAATTCACGGCGGTTATTTTTACGATCGGATTTGCCATCGTTGTTTTGCGTGGAGGCCTGCAATTTGCCATGGTTTATGTAAAAACGGACATTACTCGTAATGGAATCAACCTGATCAGCTTTATTAAATCTTTTGCAAATATGCTTGCACTGGTATTTCCTTCATGGGCCTCCTACTTCTCCCTGAAGCTCTCCTTGAGTAATTTCGAAGGCTTGGCGAATAATAGCCAGGCCATGATAAACGGATTAACCCTGATGAAAAAAATGATAGAGGACGAAAAGAAAAAACCGGACGTTAGCTTTGAAAGAATTTATACTTTTTCCAAAGACCTTTCAAGACTCATGCTTGGAGAAGTGGTTGAATGGTATTCCCAGTTATCTTCGCAAAAGCTGACAAAAATCTAATCATGGAAAATTTGATGGATTGGTGAAAAAATGAGAAGAAAATATGACGTTTTTATTTCGTACAGACGCCAGGGGGGCGAGCAAACTGCCAAAATCATCTGCGACCGGTTGGTGGATTCCGGGTATCATGTTTTCTATGATGTGGAAGCACTGCGATCAGGCGCATTCAATACGAAGCTATATTCTGTGATTGACGAGTGCCGTGACGTAATCGTTGTACTTTCTCAAAACAGCCTTGACCGATGTAATGACGAGAACGACTGGGTAAGGCTTGAAATCACCCACGCTCTGAAAGCGGGGAAAAATGTTATCCCTGTGTTCTTGCGCGGCTTTGCGTTCCCGGAAATACTTGCAGAGGATATAGCGCCGTTGCGGTATCAAAATGGTTTGGAAGCCAACTCAGAATTCTTTGATGCATTTATCACCAAATTAAAATCGTTCTTAAAATCAAAACCGACTTTACTACAGCGAATCAGCCAAAATCTCGTTTTCAAGCGTACACTTCCGTTTCTGCTGGCATTGCTTATTGTACTGGGAATTGGGTTTGGAGCTTCCGTACTGATTCAAAACAGGGTTCAAACCTTTCCGAAAACACAGGAGCAAAAAAACATAGCTAATGAAGCCCTAAGCTATATCGAGCAAAACATCACGTTGATCGATGGAGCTTTTGGTGAGGTTTCCACCGCATATAAAGCTTGCAAAAATTATCTTGTCGATTTGGACCCGGTACAGTATGAAGAAGCGGCAGCCGCGATTAATATGGCATATGGAAGCATCAATCGATTGGATTTTTCACAGTATGCTTTGGCGGACAATTTATCAGGTAAAATTGATAAGACTCCAATTAATAAGGCTGACCTGGTTGCGGTAAATGACTATAATAATGTGTTATGTGATTTATTTGAGAGCAATCTCCTTTTTATCAAGCAGATCATCCATAAAGATTCCGCGTTGGATACTGCAACAAAACGGAAGATCCTTGAGATCTATGCTAAGATGCTGGAATCGGATGCGCTGACGATTGCTTATGGTATAAACGATTTGCTGCTGCCCGTTGACAGCAGCTTTCTTACCGAATTCAAACACAAATATTTGCCCATGCTCATCAATCTACCCTTCGGCTCACAGGTGTGGCTAAGCGATAAAGCTGAATTGGAGCGGCTGACGGATTCTGTTTATAATCAGCAGCTGCAGCAGAAAAATGACCTGCTTTCCATTTTAGGGACGGAAAACTATGCATTCCTGCAAGAGAAATCCGAACTGGAGCAATATGCGCTTGAGAAAGGGATGTCCCAGAGTGAAATTGATGCATTCCTTGCAAATATCGTCGATAAATCCGAATCGATAACAGCGCTGAAGCAACAGCTTAATGAAGCCACGACAAAGCTCGCGGATATGAAAAATCAGGCGCGGGAAAAATTTGCACCGAAAGAAGAGGATGATTCGGGAATGCTGTGGGGAAAGATGCTGCGTTTCATGAGCCTGCAGCTATACGAGGATGCGGTAAAATGCGCCCAGATGTACCAGCAGAAAGTGCAGGGTGATAGCCCTGAGGCAAAGGAGTACGTTCCTGCAGCAATCCGGTTTATCAAACAAATTTCGTCAACGGGCGTAGATTATGGAGTTATTGTCTGCGGTTACGAGCCGGGAAAGCCTGAACATGCTGTTTATGAAATAGGGGATATCATCGTTGCAATAGACGATGCGATGTGTCTCAACTTTGAAAAGTTTGTAGAATTGATGCCTGCGGGCAAGGAGTACAAGGTAACAATTTTAAGACCGGATGCGGAAGGCAAGCTGGTATTCCAGGAGAAGATTGTACCTTCAGGACAGCCCAAAATACAGCTTTTGGATCTGACCGAAAGCGAATAGGGTTGGGGTTTACGATTACACGTTGAACATTTGGAGGAGGAATCGATAACATGGAATCGAACATGGAATCAAACAGATACGATGCTTTCATTTCTTACAGGCACTTGCCCCTAGACAAGGCAGTCGCAATCAAACTTCAGTATCTGCTGGAGACGTACAAGCCTCCCAAAGGGGTACTCCTCAAGAATACAAACAGAATCAGGAGGATTTTTCGCGACGAGAGTGAGCTGCCGACAAGCGGTGATCTTGGCGCAGACATTAGAAGCGCTCTGGCATCGTCAAGCTTTCTAATCCTGATTTGTTCCAGGGAAACGGTGCAATCCAAATGGTGTATGGAAGAAGTCAATACCTTTATTCAATTACATAATGGCGATACAGACAGGATACTGACCGTTCTTGTCGATGGGGAACCACATGCTGTTTTCCCCGCAGCACTTTGCAGCGAGGACAAGGAAGTGGAACTGCCCGATCATACCATACAAATTGTAAGAAGGCATGTTGAGCCGCTTTGCACGGATGTCAGGGCGGAAGATACAGGAAAATCCCTCAAAAAGCTACGAACCGAGTTTTTAAGAATTGCCGCTCCCATTCTCGGATGCGGGTTTGATGATCTGTACGGAAGGCATAAAAGAAGGAAACAGAAGAGAATGATGCAAATGGCGGCGGCAGGCGCAGTCATTCTCCTTGCCGGAGGAATTGCCGCGTCTCAGATGAACCGGCAGCTGGAAATCCGAAACGCTTCCATCCAAGAGCAGCAGCAGCAGATAGCAGAACAGGACAGCGCACTGGCCGTGCAAAAGGAAAAAATCAAGCTGGCGACCATCCAGGAAAAGGCGGTCGAAGCCGAAAAAGAGATAGAAGCAGGAAAACGGATCACCGCCTTAAAAAACATGTCTGCCTTTGCATCGCAATACAGGGAGGATCCCGAAAGCTATCGGAACATCAAGGAAAATATGAATTGGCTTGCGCTTATGGCAAACTACGCTTCCGCCCTGAATCCATATGAAACGGTGGAGGAAGCGAACAGCTACATTGCCCTTTCCTCCCGCGGCAATTATGTGGTTACCTACGGAGTCACGGAAGGGAAAACCGGGAATGTCAACATTTATGATAAACACTTAAATCTGAAGTATGCCGTGCCGATTTCCTTCCAGGTAGAGATTTACAATCTGAAAGTATATTTTGACGAGGATTTGAAGCAGATTACATTGAAATATCAAGACGGTTCCATTCATACCTATGATATGGAAGGAAAGGAGACCGGTCCGGCGGAATGGAGGCAGCCGCCGCAGGAAAGTATCGGTTTGTCCGAGGATTCGATACGGGTGTCCCTGAAAGAAAAAACCCTGTTCATGAACAATACCCCCATACTGGATATTGCGGTAGTAAAGAAGCCGGACATCGTGCTTTCAGACGAATGGCACACGGTGGACGGGAATGTCATAGTAGGCCTGTTTTCCGATCAGGCTGGCGGCGAGACGGAATATGACCCGTTCCAGTCAGGAGGGGTCGCCGTATTGGACAGTAAAAAGGGGGAAATTAGCTATATACCGCTTGAAAAGCCGCAGGAGGATTATGGCTATGATCTTGTCCGAATTGTGCCGGATGGAAGATATATTGTTGTGAAATCCAGCAGTGGAGTATATAAGTATACCCTTGACGTTTTTAAGACAGATGATGGAAGCTGGGTTACCTCTCTTGGATTTGACGGGAATCTCGGAGATATCCGATTCTGCAGTCAAAACGGCAGAATGGTGGTGAAAACGGACATTAACCAGCAAACATCGAATATCTACAAGATTTCCATGTATGACCCCGACAAGGACTGCTTCGTGACATCCGGTGAACGGAAGGACTATATAAATGACATGGCTATGTCCGGGGAAAACCTTTACATCCTGTCGGAGTCAAAGCTTGAGCTTGTTACGCTAAAGGACATATCGGTTGTTGAGGAACTGGGAAGCGGTGATGTAAGCCCTATAGACTTCGATCTGCAGAGTATGCCGGAGTATAGCGAGGAAATAACAAAGCTGACCGAGGATCAGGAAAACAACTTTACACTCAATGTAAAATGGCAGCCCAAAATGCTTTCCGAAAATGTCTGGAGCGGCGGTATCCAATCTGTAGAAATGTTGAAAAATACGGATAGTGAGCAGATTTTCAATTTCTTTGCAGTTGGCTACGAATCCGTATTCTATAAAAATGAGTCCGGACTGTTCGGTTTTATGAATGAAGAAAAAAAGGCAACCAGAGCGTTCCGGATTTACAGCTTTGATGAGTTGGTTGATTTGGCCGTTCATTTGAACTGATTAGGAAAAGTTCAAAAGCATGAAAGAGACAGGCAAATAAGAGGGAAACTATTATGTTAATACCATCGTATCTGGTAAATGAGCAGTTTGATGACCGCTATTTTGATGTGGTTAATGCATTGGACGAAGCACAGCAGATCTATTTTAGAAATAATAACCTGGTGGAGCGAATCGCTAAGGAAAATGAAGCGGGGAAGCCATTCGTTATTGGTGAAACAGGTTTTGGTGCCGGGCGGGTAGTCGTTTCGCTGATGGAGTTCATCAGAGAAAGTGAATTGAAAAACATTTCTATTGAATACAATTCTGTTGAGTTATATCCTATGAGCCCAGAGAGGATGCTTCAGATACTGAATGGATTCAGGGAGCGGGTTGGATGCGAGATTGATACGCTTGCAGAAGCATATCGAAGCATCGATATTACCGTGGCTGGCTGGCATTCCATGAAGATACGGCAGCCCTTTGGAACGCTTGAATTAAATCTTTGGATAGGTGAAGCGCTTGAAATGGTGAGCGCATTGAAAAAGCCCTGCGACGTATGGTTCCTCGATGGTCACAGTCCTAAAAAAAATCCTTCCATATGGCGGACTGAGTTGCTTATGGCAATTGGAAAAAAAACAAAAACCGGGGGCACCTGTGCCACTTTTACCGTATCGGTTGCAGTACGAAAAGCCTTGACGGCAGCGGGCTTTATGCTAAAGCTGCTCCCTGGTTGCGGTGGGAAAAAAGAAGTTCTGCATGGAGTGATGGGTTGAGCCTAAAATCACTGTTTCATTATGAATTGTTTTATCATGAATCGGACGTTCTCTGCGTTTAAAATCATTGTATTCTCTTCTTTCGTTATTTCTAATTATTCCCAATTGGTTACACGATGAGAATCTTGTATATAAAGACTCTTATCAATTCTCCCAATATTTCTGTAAGCATACTGCAAGAATTTATAGTATATTAAAAAATTGTCTAGTTCTTATCAGAATTGCCTTATTTATAATAGATATTGTTGAGGTTGGCATCGTATTTGATGGATACTCCAAATTAGGTTAATCATTATGAATTCACATAGACTTTCCGAGGGGGTAGCGAATTTGACAAACATAGGCGAATTTGAAAACGGAAAGAAAGTCTTTCAAGTATCTAATCGCGAAATGGTTGATACTCAGGTCAGTGACATGCTTTGCAGCAACTTCATTGAGGTTGGCTTCGGCTATCAAGTCGAGGGAATGTGGTCGGAAATGCTTTTTAACCGCAGCTTTGAAAAGATCGAACAACTGACTCCCGCGACTTACGACTGGTTCGGCGGCAAGGATGTCATCGGCGACGACTGGACAAAACAGGAGTGGTACCACACCGGCTATGAGCATAACCGCTGGTACGCCTGTCCATCACAGGACCACACACTTTCTATGGCACCGGACTGCTCCTTCATCATACCCAGGGCTCCCTTTTACAGTATAGAAATCCAACAGACAGAAGGCGGAGTGCACGGCAGACATTGTATGACGGTATACAATTTTGAATCAGTGCGTATGTGCGGTATTGCGCAGAATGGGAAATACTTAAAAACCGGAGAAACGTACGATTTCCGAGGATATTTTAAAAATATCGGAGAGGTTCCTGCCAGCGCCGAGCTACGGTTTTATGAAACCACTGAAAGAATTAATTGGGAAAATCCTCTTTTTGTTGTCACACTCGACGGAATAACTACAGAGGGCGGAACGATAGAAAAGAGCTTTAAAAACACAAGCTTTACCGGCTTTGCAACCTTCGCTCTTTTTCTGGCTCCGGGCACAAAGCTGATGCTGGACGCCTTTTCTCTGATGCCTGTCAACACAGTGGCCGGATGGCGTGAGGATGTAGTTGAGGGCTTACGGAGAGTAAACCCCAAGCTCATTCGTTTTCCGGGAGGCTGCTTTGCTTCCTTTCATGACTGGCGCGATGCCATAGGACCGCTTGATTCCCGCAAACCGGAACCGTCATACTTCTGGGGCGACATTAATTACAATGATGTCGGAACGGACGAATTTTTGCAGCTGTGTGAAGTTCTCGGCTGTGAATCGATGCTGGTCGTCAACTTTTTCCACCCTGATAAGCGTTTTCTGTTTGCCAGCGACGTTAATATCGACCCACCGGGCTTTGCCAGTTACTCTCCTCACGGGTATGATCTCCGCGGCATTACTGATATCGAAGCCGGAGTGCGATGTGCCGCTGAATGGGTAGAATATTGCAATGGCGCAGTAACTACAAAAATGGGTGCGCTGCGTGCTAAAAATGGTCACCCCGAACCCTATGATGTCCGTTACTGGGAGATGGACAACGAAACCTTCCGCTGGTTTTCGGTTGAGGAATATGCTAAAACCGTTATAAAGTACTCTAAGGCAATGAAGGCCATTGACCCGACTATTAAGATCGGACTTTGCTCTTATCATTATTATAAGTTTTTTGTTGGCAATTTGCTTGATATCTGCGGCGAGTATGTTGATTTTTTGGCAGATCGCGTTTGTGAACCCGATAATCTGGCAAAAAAGATTGCCGCAGTGCGCAGGTTCAACGCCACTCACAAGCATCAGATCTTTTACGCGGACACCGAAGCGCTGCAAAACCGTGACCCTTCTCCTGCACCGTTTGTCGGAGAGTTTTATAAAAAGCATGGCATAACTGTCCGAGAAGCCCGCAGAACATGGATTTACGCATTGTCGCTCGTCTCTAATCTTATGATGGATCACCGTCTGGGTGGTATTGTTAAATTTATGTGCTTCAACAATCTTGCAAATACAACGGGACAATCCTGCATTGAAACACCGAAGGAAGATGTCATGCTTTCAGCCTGCGGTCTCATCTATGAGCAGATGTCACGTACAAGGGCGGCCTGGCCGCTTGAAATCGAGGGTTACTCCGCGTCAAGCCGCAAGGAAGCTGAAATTCAGGCAGCTTGGGACAAGGATCGCAAAACTCTAATTATTTACCTTCTCAACCGCTGTGATGAGGACACCCATGTATCACTGGATTTTTCCGCTCTAGGCAGACCATTTGTAAAGGCGGCATTGAGACGCATGTCGGCTCCGGGTGGCCGCGTACAGGAAACAGCCGCCTCACAGGGTAACATAAAATACGAATACTTGTATTCTCCAGTCTCATCGATCAGCCCGAATACTTTTGAAATGCCAGGCTTCTCGTTTACAGAGATAGTAATCGAAGCGACAGTGTAATGCAGCCTGTGAAGAACCGGGCAGACACTGTCAAAACAGAGGGAGTGGTTTAATGAATGCTCTTGCCAGCGTGACGAATCAAAAAAGCAGGACAACCAGGTTTAGAGAACTTTTTCGGAAGAACTGGGGACTTTACCTTTTGGCTGCACCGACACTTATTTATGTCGCAATATTTCTTTACGGTCCGATGTTCGGCATTATTATTGCTTTTGAGGATTTTTCGCCCATAAAAGGTTTTTTCGGCAGCCCGTTTGTAGGGCTTAAACATTTCAAAGCGTTTTTTAGTGCCTATAATTTCTGGGAGATATTCACGAATACGCTTACTCTTAGCCTATATAATCTTGCTGCAAACTTCCCTGTACCAATCATTTTTGCTCTGCTTCTCAACCAGGTAAACTCCAGACGCTTTAAAAAGCTTGTACAGACAGTATCCTACGCTCCATATTTTATTTCGACCGTCGTTCTGGTCGGGATGCTTTCGGTATTTTTATCACCGCAAACCGGAATTGTCAATGTATTTATCAAACTCGCAGGAGGCCAGGCGGTTTACTTTTTAGGTAAACCGGAGCTTTTCCAGCATATCTATGTGTGGTCGGGTGTCTGGCAGAGTACCGGCCAGGCTGCCATAATTTATATCGCGGCGCTGACGAACATTAGTCAGGATCTTCATGAAGCTGCGATGGTGGATGGTGCAACCAAGCTGCAGCGGGTTTTCCATATCGATATCCCGGGTATGATGCCGACTGCCATAACCATGCTGCTGCTCAATATGGGACGTGTCATGTCCCTCGGTTTCGAAAAAGCGTATCTGATGCAGAACACACTCAACAGGTCGGCCGCTGAAATCATTTCTACCTATGTTTACACGATAGGCCTTCAGAACTCGGAATTCAGTTATGCCACAGCCATAGGCCTGTTTAATGCAATAATTAACTTCGCTTTGGTAGTCCTTGTAAATAAAATATCACGCAAACTCACTGACACGAGCCTGTGGTAAGGAGGTAATGTATGAAAGGAACAATCAAGAAAGCAAGGCA
>JAEZLF010000282.1 GCA_023435925.1 Bacillota bacterium | reverse complement strand
ATACCGGTCATGGTAAGAGAGGGGGTTTGTTCATGCTTTATTATATCCATAGAGTAATGCCCACCTTAAATAAACTTTAGGACACCTGCATATTGCAAGTGTCTCAAAATTACAAATTTCGGTTCGGAGAGAACAATATCTCCCCGAACCGAATATTGGATTTCAGTTCACACTGAAAATCCGGTTGATATAACCTTCTATCGATTAATACGGACGAGCATCAATGATCTCCTGAGTAATGGTGTCATAATAGAATGCTGTTTCATCAACGGACTCTTTCTTGTTAGGAGTTCCGCCGCCTTCGATCTTCTTGATAAGTGCGGCAACTCCCGGTCCAAGCAGAGGATTGCATTCTACATTACAGTTAATCTTGCCTTCCAGTGTCATCTGGAGGTATGCTCTGTTCGCGTCGAAAGAAATGATAGCTACTCCGTCATCTCCGCCAACCTTCTTACCGGCTTCCTCAAGAGCTTGAATGGCGCCGTCTGCCATATTGTCGTTCTCAGCATAAACACAGTTGATATCGTCACCGTACTGCTTGATCCAAGATGACATAATTTCTTTGGCCTTGTCGGTGCTCCATTCACCTGTTTGCTGTGCAAGGAGCTTCCAATTGCTGTTTTTGCCAATGGCATCCTCAAGAGCCTGTGTACGGCCTACCTGGGCAGATGCACCCAGCTGTCCCTGAAGATTGACGATGTTAGCTTTCTTATCGCTGGGGAACCTCTTGGCCATCCAATCGGTAGCCTTCACGCCTTCGTTATAGAAACCGCCGCCGAGCCAGCAGTTGTAAAGATCTTCGCTGGCATTAATGGTACGGTCCATCAGTATAACGTTTATTCCGGCTTTTTTGGCGTTTGCAAGAACGGTATCCCAACCATCAGCGTTGACGGCAGCGATAATGATGTAGTCAACTTCCTGGTCGATAAATCCCTGAACGTCTGCTACCTGTTTTGCGGCGTCGTTGTTGGAGTCAGCAAGAATCAATTTGAAGCCGTTCGCTTCGCTAAGTGCTTCCTGCACAGACTTGGTGTTCGCTTTACGCCAGTCGGATTCGTCCGCTTTACACTGTGCAAAGCCCACTGTGATCAGTTCAGATCCTGATTTGGACGCTGGAGCTTTCGCACCACATGCACACAGCCCAAATACCATTGCCACAACAAGAAGAATGATCGTGAATTTTTTCATACTTCGCCTTCCTCCCAAAATACAATATTATTTTGAAGATATATCTTCATCTATTTTTATATCATATAGGAAAAATGGGAAACAATACCTGTAGAAGAAACGGATAAGAATTTCAACTAAATAGATAAAATAGCTAACGACAGAAATTCATGACCTTAACAAAGCCAGGATGGGCTGTAAATTTTCAACTGTATACAGTAAAAAAACGACCTTATCTTTTAACCCTTCAGTATTTCCTGCTTTCGATCATCTCCTGTGTAATGTTGAAGCAGTCGAACTGAGTCTCTTCAACATATTTATCCCGCTCGATTGGTTCTCCGAGTTCCAGCCGTTTGATGATTTCATCGACATAAGGACCCTGCAGTGGATTGCATTCGACATCCAGCCCGATTTTGCCCTTCAGACAGTATTCAAGTGCAAGCTTTGTCGCGTCGAATGAGATAACAATTACACCGTCGTCTGTGTTACATTTCAATCCCGCCTCTTCCATTGCATCAATCGCACCAAGTGCCATACCGTCGTTTTCGCAGTAAACGACATCAATGTCCTTTGTCTGCTTTAAAATTTTGCCCATGACTTCGTAAGTCTTCGCCCTGGTGAAATCACCGCACTCCTGCGCAACCAGCTTCCAATTCGTATGTCGTGTGATCGCCTGCTCCAAAGCGGCAGTCCGGCCAATTTGTGCGGAAGAGCCGATCGTTCCCTGAAAATCAATGATCCGGATGAGGTCTGCTTTTCTTCCTTGCTTATACAGAAGATTTTCCAGCCACTGGACGGCTTTTTCACCTTCTTCGCGGAAGTCCGAGCCGATATATGCTGTAATAAGGCCTTTGTCTTCCGGTTCGATATCCCGGTCGATCATGATGACAGGTATAGCCGCCTCCTTCGCTTCCTGCAAAACCGTCCTCCAGCCTGTTTTAACTTTTGGAGAGAATACGATGTAGTCCACGTCCTGCTGTATAAAGGTGCGGATCGCCCGAATCTGGTTTTCCTGCTCCTGCCGCGCATCGTCAAATATCAAATCATACCCGTTTTCTTCACACAACTCACCCTTAACGCTCTCTGTGTTGGCTACCCGCCACTCCGATTCGGCGCCGATCTGTGAGAATCCGACCACAATCGGTTTATCTTTGGTTGCAGCTATTGCGATCGGCTCTTCTTTTACACAGCTGCAAAGCAGAACCGCAAGATAGACGATTACGGTAAGTTTACTTTTTTTCATCTTTTCATCTCCTGTCACAGTCAATTGTATCAGCTTAACCAGTGGACTCTTCAACTGTTTGCATGGGAATCGTTACGATGACCCTTGTTCCGATATCCGGTGTGCTTTCCACAGTCAAACCATATTCTCCGCCGAATAGTATCTGAATCCTTTGGTGTACCGCCCTCAGCCCGAACCCTTCACGTCTGCCGTCTGATAGGGATGCACGCACTTCGCTCAGGCGTTCCTCCTTCATACCGGGCCCATCGTCCGATACCTCCAAAATCATGTGATCGTCCTGCGCTCTGCCTGTCACGCAGATATAGCCTTTACGGCGTCTGTTTTTAATTCCGTGGTATAACGCGTTTTCTACCAGTGGTTGCAGCGTGAGCTTCGGTAGGATAAAGTATTTCAGATGATCCTGAATGTCAATTTCGTATTCCATCAGATCCCGGTAACGCACCTGCTGAATTTCAAGATAGCTTCGAATGTGCTGTTCTTCTTCTGCAAGCGTGATGACATTCTTCCCTCGGCTCAAGGAAAAGCGGAAATAATTAGACAGGCTGCTGACCATCGTGACCGATTCAGCAATTTCACCGGACTCGATCAGCCAGATAATGGCATCAAGAGTGTTATAAAGAAAATGCGGATTGATCTGTGCTTGCAGTAATGCTAATTCAGTTCGCCGGCGCTGCTTCTCCTGCTCGGTATTCTTATCAATCTGCCGCTTCAAATGTCCGACCATGTTCTCTATACCATCTGTAAGAAGCTGTACTTCCTCCACATCAGCCTGAATCGGTTCGCACACCAGCAGGCTGCCCTTGCCAATCGCCTCCAGACGCTCGCAGATTCTGTCGATCGGATCAACGATCCTGCCGCTTAGCTTTCTTGACTTGGTCAAAAGAAAATGCAGCAGAACCAGCGATAAAATAACGACTACGCCCATAAGAACGATCATGTCCCTGATCATCGTCGTCTGTAGCGCGTCCAAATGCACCGCCTCATAATATAAGTAGGTATACATGTACTCCTGAATCAGATCCGTAAGGATATAGATGTTGTTTTCCAGTTGGTACTCCCGGGAATTGTACTCCTTTGTCTGCGCGATCTGATTGATCTTATCCTCCAGGTTATGACACAGGTTCAGTACGCTGTTGATGGCACGAAGGCTGTCCTTTTCCGTCGTCATATCGGTCAGCTTACGCGCTATCGTCTCCGCCGACTGTACCTCCCTGATCGGCAGACCTTCCGAATACTGGCTGTTGATCACGTAATAGTACATTTTCAGATCGACGTCGTCCTTGAAGTTCTGGTTGAAATCGGAAGCTGTCGTAACGTTGTTCAGGATCGCATTATACTGCAGCACATTCCCAATCCCAATGGACGCGATCGCAATGATGACAATCATGAGCGGAAACGCGACAATCAGGATCATCTTCCAGAGTTTGCTCTGTAAGGTGATTTTTTCGCTTTTCGCTTTCCACCTGAAATTATTGTTCACAGCTTGTCTCCTCTGCGATATTCACTAGGTGTGAAGCCTGTAACTTTCTTGAACACGAAGCTGAAATAGTGGGGGTCCTTATACCCAACTGCCGATGCAATCTCACCGGAACGCTTGTCCGTCTGGCGGAGCATGTGCTTTGCCTCGTCAATCCGTTTACTGGTGAGGTATTCGATGAAGGTTAAACCTACTTCCTGGCTGAATATCGCCGAAAAGTAGTTTGGACTGATATTTACTTTTTTGGCCACCCTGTCGAGTGATATCGACTCTTCCTGATAATGATCGTCGATAAACCCGATCGCCTGGTTAAGCAGGTCGCGCTGCTGCTTTTTGCTTTCGCAGTCGCGCAGCTCGATTGCTTGCCACATGATCTGGTGCGCATACTGCCGCGCTTCTTCCGGTGTCGACACGTTGTCATCCGGTTGAAGTTCCGATGACCAGAAGCTATCCGCACGGCAGCCGATCGAATTCAGGTACTTCACAGCCGCGAAATAAACCGTCATTGTGAGATACCTGCAAAACAATGGTAAAGAAACAGCTTCTACTTCAGCACTTTGCAGCAGTTGATCTATGAAGCGGTCGATTTCCTCTCTGGCCCCGTTGCTTAAAAAGTTGTGGATACGCTCCTGATTGATTCCCCTCTTGCCTGTATCCGTTCCCGGGCCATCCTTTTTCCGTAAATTCTGGATGCTCGCTTCAGACAGAATATGTTCTTCCGGGCAAAGATACCGATAGGACAAAACACGACTCGCATTTGCGAAGCAGGCCGGAATCGAACCAAGTCGCGATACCGGAGTACCGCAGGCGATATACCAGTTTACATCGCTGCCTGCTATGGCACAGCAGTTCTCAATGTTCTTGATGCAATCGTCTGTCAGCCATGTGATATCTTCCTGCCCTCCCTTTACTAAAACAGCGTAGGTCGTGACATTCCATATAAATAAAATCAACTCCGGATGGCCGGTGATAAATTGCCTGATCTTATCCTGTATCACCGCGAGCGTATCCATATAGCTCTCCGGTGCGCTTCCGTCGTATCCGGCACTGTTTAGCGAAAATAGTATAATATTGTAGAATGGGGCGTTCACGTCGATGTACAGCGACTTCGCGGTTTCAGAGATTTCCAATACACTTAGGCCGCCGGTAACGATTTGCTCGAAGAACCTCCTGCGCGCAAATGTTTCGTACTCCTGTACTTCTCGCTGGAACCTGGTGAGGTATTCTTGCTGCTGCTGTTCAGCTTCCATTTTCTTATGCAGCTCAATCAGGATCTCTACCATCTTTCCCTTTACAATTGGCTTGAGCAGGTATTGCTCCACGCCAATGTGAATGGCCTGCTGCGCATAAGAAAAATCATCGTGTCCGCTGATAATGATGATTTTTGTCCTCGGCAATTCCTTTCGGACTAGCTCAATCAGTGCCAGTCCGTCCATGAACGGCATTTTGATATCTGTAATCAGAAGATCGGGTTGTATCCGGCGAATCAGTGGTAAAGCGAGTTCTCCATCCGGAGCATCACCGGAGTAAATAAAGCCATATGCATCCCAGGGAATGTTCTTGCGTATGCCTTCGCGCACCACGATCTCATCCTCGACAAGAAAGACCTTAAACATGTTGTCTTCCCTTCTAATAGATGTGTCGTACTTTCTTTTTCATATTTTACACCAATTATTATATACAATATTATGCTAATCTGCAATTGAATTTTTGGCAAAGCTCAGGGCAAACGCATGAATTTCACAACAGCATTGAAAACTACCTTTGGTAGTGGTAGCATAGTATGAAACGATTCATGAAGGAAGGTGTATTTATGAAAAAGCATGAAATATATAAGTATGTAGGAAGCATGCAACAGACTGCATTTATCCGCCCTATATCTTTTGAAGAGGGAAGGGCAAGAGGAATGAAAGGATACGATGTTAAGAACGGAGATCTGCGTTTTCAGGTATCTGCCGATAAATGCCTTGATATTATTGACTTTTCATATAAAGGAATAAATATCAACTTCTTGTCTAAGCAGGGCTTAATAGGACGTGCAGACTACGATACACAGGGAGAAGAAGGGCCCAGAAGCTTAATGGGTGGGCTATTATTCACCTGTGGGCTGGAGAATACGTGCATTCCATGCGAGATTGGGAACTCCTCCTATCCCATGCATGGAAGGATCCGCTCTACACCGGCTGAGCATATAAGCGCGGATGCTGAATGGATTGGCGACAGCTATGTGCTGACAGTCAGCGGGGAGATGAGGGAAGCCGAGATTTTCGGAAAAAACCTGACGTTACGGCGGAAAATTCAGACAGCCTATGGAGAAAATAAAATAGTCATAACGGATATCATCGAAAATAACGGGCACAAAAAAGAGCCAATGATGTTGTTATACCACTTTAATTTTGGTTTCCCCTTTTTAGACGAAAATGCGGTGGTGTTGTTACCAACTCTAAAAGTAACGCCGAGAGATCAGGAAGCCAGGAAAGATGCTGATAAATGGAATCATATGGAGCAGCCGGCAGATAATGAGCCGGAAAGGGTATATCTTCACGAATTGGCAGCCGATGAAAACGGCGACACCTTTGCCTGCTTATTCAATCTAAAGAGCCATATAGGCGTTCAAATAAAATTCAATAAACGCTATCTGCCGAAATTTGTTCAATGGAAATCAATAGCCTCCGGCGATTACGTGATGGGCCTGGAACCAACGAATTCCGGTGTATATGGAAGAGAGAGGGAAGAAGAAATACACGAATTGATGCCGTTTGAGCGTGAAGAGATACAGATAGAATTCGAAATGCTGGAAGGTAAAAATGCATATGAGAATATTTGCTCCATAATCAGAAAATTAACAAACAAAAATTAGTAATAAATCCCATTAAAATTTTATGGACTTTAAACAACATTTTTTCTAAAAAAGGTATTGCATTTAGATAAAAGTTATAGTACTATTCTCATGTTACATGAAACGTTTCATGAACCAATATAAAAAAGGAGACGAACCATGAAAAAAAGAATTCTGGCAATTTTAGCAGCATGTTTATTGGTACTCAGCATGCTTGCAGGCTGCGGCGGAGATTCAGGAAAAACGAACGAACCGGCAGCAGGTAACGAAACAACTGTAAGTGAAGCAACCGGAGGTAAAACTGCAAGCGGTGATGTTCTTATCGGCGTAGCAATGCCTACCCAGTCTTTACAGCGCTGGAATCAGGACGGAGATAATCTGAACAAGTTCCTGACAGAAATGGGCTACAAGGTTGACCTGCAATATGCGGATAATGAAGTTCAGCAGCAGGTATCCCAAATTGAAAACATGATTACAAAAGGAGCCAAGGTACTTATTATAGCTCCGGTTGACGGCGGATCTTTATCTTCTGTTTTACAGGAAGCAAAGGATGCAGGTATCAAAGTAATCGCGCATGATAGATTTATAACCGGAACGGAAAATGTCGACAGCGTGGGAACATTTGATAACAATAAGGTTGGAACACTTCAGGGCAAGTATATCGTTGAACAGCTGGATCTTGAAAATGCGGCAGGTCCGTTTAATCTTGAGATCGTAGCAGGATCCCTCGATGATGACAACGCAGCTTACTTCCTTGCCGGTGCAATGGCCGAGCTCCAGCCTTATATTGACAGTGGAAAATTAATAGTTCAGTCCGGACAGACAACGAGAGAGCAGTGCGCAACAGATGCATGGCAGACAAGCGTAGCACAGGCAAGAATGGACAACATATTGACTGCTTATTATACAAACAAAAAGGTAGATGCAATAATGGCATCAAATGATTCTACGGCAATGGGAGCTATATCCGCATTGAAATCAGCAGGATATGGTACAAAAGATCTGCCTATGCCGATCATTACCGGCCAGGATTGTGACATTACCAATGTAAAAGCTATCGTTGCAGGAGAGCAGTCTATGTCAGTGTTTAAGGATACCAGAGCTTTAGCACAGGTTGTAGCTAAAATGGCAGATACCTATGTTAAGGGAGGCGAACCGGAATTTAACGATACCACCACCTACAATAACGGAGCGAAGGTAGTACCAGCGTATGCTTTAGAACCACTCGTTGTGACAATTGACAATTACAAGGAAAAACTAGTCGAATCAGGATACTATACAGAAGCTGAATTGAAGTAAGGGATGACGGAAGGTGGGTTTCAACTCACCTTCCGTTCAAATAATGTCGGAGTGTAGAGGGAGACTATGGATACCGCTATATTGGAAATGAAAAAAATCGTAAAAGAGTTTCCAGGGGTTCGTGCTCTGGACAATGTGAATATAAGAGTAAGAAAAAACACCATCCATGCTCTTGTTGGTGAAAACGGAGCCGGAAAATCTACACTGATGAAGGTCTTATGCGGGGAATATCCCTATGGAACTTATGAAGGCACGATTACCCATGAAAATTGTGAATGCAGGTTCCGGGACATTAAGGATAGTGAAAAAAAGGGAATTGTTATTATCCATCAGGAGCTTGCTTTAATCCCACAATTATCTATAATGGAAAATATTTTTCTGGGTAATGAAAAAAGCAAAAAAGGCATCATCAACTGGGAAGATTGCCGATATGAAGCACTAAAACTTATGGAGACTGTAGGCTTAAAGGAAGAGCCTGAGGCACTGATCAATCAGATTGGAGTAGGAAAGCAGCAGCTTGTTGAGATTGCGAAGGCTTTGTCAAAGGATGTTAAGCTTCTGATTCTTGATGAACCAACTGCGGCATTGAACGATGAAGAAAGTGACAAACTACTGGATTTAATTATCAGACTAAAGGAAGAACGAGGTTTAACCGGAATTATTATTTCTCACAAATTATGTGAAGTTACCAAGGTCTCAGATGATATTACCATACTCAGAGACGGAAGTACTGTTGAGACATTGAATGCGGGGAAGGATGAAATAACGCAGGAGCGGATTATCCGGGGAATGGTCGGGCGAGAAATGAACAACCTCTATCCGGCCAGAGAGAGCACCATTGGCGATGTGCGTTTTGAAATAAAAGACTGGATTGTTTATTCACCGGAATATAGGGACCAAATCATCATTGACCATATCAATATGAATATCCGGAAAGGTGAAGTAGTCGGAATTGCTGGATTAATGGGTGCGGGACGTACTGAGTTTGCCATGAGCATCTTTGGCAGATCTTACGGTTCAAAAGCATTGGGCAAGGTTTATAAGGACGGAAAAGAAATCGATACTAGTACGGTATTTTCCGCAATTGAAAATGGGATAGCTTATTTGACAGAAGATCGGAAGCAATTGGGACTTATTCTGCATGACAGTGTTCGCGTAAACATTTCATTGCCAAGTCTGGCCGGGAAGTTATCCGATAAAGGCGTTGTCAATGAAAATGAAGAAGTGAAGGTTGCAGAGGAGTACTTGAAAAAGCTGGAGATAAAAACACCCGGTATACAGCAGAAAATTAACAATTTATCCGGAGGTAATCAACAAAAGGTTTTGTTTGCCAGATGGATTTATGCGAATCCTGATCTGCTTATCCTGGACGAGCCTACAAGAGGGATCGATGTTGGGGCAAAGTATGAAATTTACAATATTATAAACGAACTTGCCAAACAGGGGAAAAGTATTCTGGTAATTTCTTCTGAGTTGCCTGAAGTATTAGGGATTAGTGATCGGATTTATGTAATGAACGAAGGTAAAATTGTGGGTGAATTCTCAAAAGAGGAAGCAAGTCAGGAACGTATTATGAAGGCTATTGTTGAATGCAATGTCCAAAGTAATTGGGAGGATCAGGAATGAAAACAGATAAAAGGATTCAAATAGACATTAAAAAATACGGTATGATTATTGCATTAGTAGCGATTACCGCATTTTTCCAATTCTTAACCAATGGAGTACTGTTGGCCCCTATGAATATCTCCAAACTCATTATGCAAAATGGATATATACTCATTTTAGCAATTGGAATGCTGCCAATTATACTGACCGGAAATATTGACTTATCAGTTGGTTCTGTTATGGCACTGGTAGGTGCCGTTACCAGCTTGCTTTTGGTGGGAAACCCCGGATTCCCTGTTTCTCTGGCAGTGATTATCGGGCTTTTGCTGGGTGTGCTGATTGGGGCATGGCAAGGTTTCTGGATTGCGTATGTCAAAGTACCGGCGTTTATTGCGACTCTGGCCGGTATGCTCTTCTTCAGGGGAATTACCCTTGTTGTTACAAAGGGAAAAACCATAGGACCCTTTCCTGATGCCTATCAATATATTGCACAGGCGTACATTCCTGATATTGGCGGGATAAAAGGAATCCATATTGTTACTGTAATTATCGGTGCCGTATGCGCAGTTCTATATTTCCTGTCTCAAATGAAAAAAAGGAAAAAAGAAATTTCCTACGGTTTTGAAGTTGGAAGTAAAGTCATTTACTTTTTAAAGCTTGCCTTTATGATGTTCTTCATTGTATTTGCTGCGTACTGGTTGGCAAAATTTAAAGGTTCACCGGTGATATTGATTATCCTGAGTATGTTGACTCTGCTCTATCCATTCATAACACAAAGAACTGTGGTGGGCCGCCATATATATGCGCTGGGCGGAAATGAAAAAGCTACTGCATTATCGGGGATAAATACAAAAAGAGTGAAGTTTTTGGCATTTGTAAATATGGGTCTGCTGGCTGCATTTGCCGGCATAGTGTATTCTGCAAGAATCAATTGTGCCAGCCCGACAGCAGGCGACGGCTTTGAGCTCGATGCAATTGCGGCCTGTTATATAGGCGGTGCTTCAGCAGCCGGTGGAGTTGGAACTGTAGTCGGAGCAATTATCGGCGGATTAGTTATGGGTGTTTTGAATAATGGTATGTCTATTGTCGGAGTAGGGACGGATTGGCAGAAAGCAATTAAAGGTGCCGTTTTATTAGCAGCTGTAGTATTTGACATTATCAATCAATCAAAAAAGAGATAACAGTAAATGGAATAAGGAGACCACAGAATATGACTGGAAAAGAGAAACTAAAACTGGCGGTAAATCATGAAGATGGACCGGTGTTGCTGGATATTGGCGGAATGCCAACAACCGGGATTCACTGCAAGGTTGTTGAAGGCTTAAGAGAATATTATGGTTTGGAAAAAAAACCGATTAAAATACTGGAACCTGTCCAGATGCTAGCATGGGTAGAAGACGATTTAAAGGAAGCAATGGGAATACAAACAACTCCTTTATGGGGTGCAGGTACCATGTTCGGATTCAGGCAGACAAACAAATTTAAGGAATGGAAGACGCCATGGGGACAGGATGTGTTAGTGGCGGATGAATTTGCTACCAGTACGGACAAGAATGGCAACACCTATATATATGCCTGTGGAGATACCAATTATCCGCCTGCAGGTTGTATGCCGAGGAATGGTGTATATTTCGATACTATTAATCGTGCGCCGGAATTTGATGAAGATGAATATGATGTGAAAGACAATTTTGAAGAATTTGGACCGATTTCCGAGGAAGACTTGGAATGGCTTAAAGTACAGAGAACAGCATTGGAGAATTCAGATGATGTCGTAATGGGGAACCTTGGCGGAACTGCATTTGGCGATATCGCGCTGGTACCGGGCCCTCAGCTGAGAAGTCCCAAAGGGCTTCGTGACATAACCGAATGGTACATTTCAATGGTATCAAGACAAGATATTCTGCATCAAATATTTGAATATGAAATACACTATGCCATTGAAAATCTAAAGAAAATGCATGCTGTATTGGGTGAAACCATTCAAGTGGCCTATATGTGCGGAACGGATTTTGGTACCCAGAACGGGCCGTTTTGCTCAAATGATGTTTTCCGCAATGTATATGCGCCATATTATAAGCGGGTCAATGATTGGATCCATGAGAATACTACATGGAAAACCTTTAAACATTGCTGCGGAAGTATATACGATTTAGTTCCTGAACTTATCGATTCGGGCTTTGACATCCTGAACCCTGTTCAGTGGACAGCCAGGAATATGGACAGAGTCCTGCTGAAGGATTCTTATGGCGAAAGAATTACATTCTGGGGAGGTGGTGTGGATACGCAGAAGACCCTGCCCTTTGGAACACCGCAGCAGGTGTATGACGAGGTTCTGGAATGCTGTAGAATTTTTGGTAAAAAGGGCGGCTTTGTATTTAACACGATACACAATATTCAGCCCGGAGTACCGATAGAGAATGTAGTAGCTATGATAAACGCAATTAAAGAATATAACGAAGAAAAATGACCGTTGAAATACAAGGGGGATTCTTGATAAATCATCAGGATTCCCTTTTTGCTATACACCGGATAGCATGGAGGATTTTTATTAAGGAAAGTTGCTAACGAAGGAAAGTATATGATAATATTCATGTGAATAGGTATTATATAGAATGAGGGGATGAGAAGGGTTGTCAACAATCAAGGAAGTAGCAAAGCTTGCAAATGTTTCAATTGGCACCGTTTCCAATGTGCTTAACGGAAAAACCGATAACGAACAATTGATCAACAGAGTTGAAAAGGCAATGGAAGAATTATCTTATCTCCCTAATACCAATGCCCGAAGCTTAAAAAACACCAAAAGCTCTTTAATCGGAGTCATTGTCCCTAATATACTGCAGAAAGAATACTCGGAGTTTGTCAAGGAAGTTGAGGAAGGTCTGAAAGCAAAAGGATATAGTATTTTGTTAATGTTTAGCCAAAACAACAGAATGATAGAAAAGAAAAACATTTTACGATGTGTCGAGCATTGTGTTGATGGTGTTATCCTGTATTCCATAACAAGAAAAACTCCTATTTTTGTACTTGAAAAAAAACAGATACCTTCTGTACTGATTACAAGACGCAATAATTGTGATTTTTCGGGAGACCGAATTGTCATCGATTATTCCGATGCCTTTGAGAGAGCACTGCAAAGCTTACATGAACGATGTAAAGAGCACATCGGGCTCATCATGGAGTATGATCTGATGGATGATGAGACATTGAGAAATATATATAAAAAATATTGCTTCAGGGAAGATTTGATCAAAATTGTCGATTGCAGCAAGGAAAGAGGGTTTCAAGCGTTTTTCGAGCTGTATTTATCTCATCCGGAAACCAAGTGCGTTATTGCTGGGAGTTATCTGATTGCTCAAGGGATTAAAAAAGCAATGGATACATTGGGGGTAACGGATGTTTCAATAATCGTAATAAAAGAAAGCAGTTGGATTGAGGATGAAGGTGATTTTGAAGGCCAGGTTTCCATTTTTCCCAAAAGGATCGCCAGCCAGGCCATTAACCGATTAATGGAGGCTATTGAGAACCCCTCAATTCACGAACCTATTACAAGTGTTGTATCTGCGGAGTATGATAAAATATCTTCGATAAAAAACGGAATCAAAGCAATGAATAAGCAACTACGGTTTGCCATGTTTGACTGTCCCTCCTCTTGGAGCCTGAAAATGCTAACAACGGTGTATGAAAAGGAAAGTGGCGGGAAGATTGCTTTTGATCTTTTTTCATATTCGGATTTGGAGCGGATATTATACAAGAATGCAGCAGACAAGTCTGGGCATTATGATGGTTTTATGATGGATATTACATGGCTGGAAGGGCTTATCGAAAGCGGATGTGTGTTGAACCTGGACCACCTGAGAATGACAAATCAGAAATATTTTAATGGGTTTATAGACGGGATATTAGAAAACTATGGAATGTATGTGGAATCTCTATATGCTTTCCCGTTTATGTCAGGAGCTCAGATATTGTTTTATCAGAAGGATCTATTTGAAGAGCCTTCCATTAAGAGAAGATTTAAAAGACTGTATGGGGAAGAGCTGACACCGCCGAGTACATGGGCGCAGTTCAATATCATAGCAGAGTTTTTTACGAAGAGCATACACCCGTTTTCACCGGTTAATTATGGTGCGGCTTTAGTTGGAGGTGTCAATGTTTTTACAACGATCAGTTTCTTGAACCGCCTATGGTCCTATGGCAGTTCAATATTCAATGAAAAAGGAAATGTGATTATTAATAGCAGTAATGCCGAGGTGGCATTAAAGAATTTTGTAAATAGCTACAAGTATACTTCACCTGAAGTGGCAGAATCATGGAACGAAGTGCTGGAGGAATTTAAATCCGGTGAATATGCCATGACTCTGTTATATGATTCGGACTCCTGTGATATCAATAACTACACTAAATCAAAAATTGCCGGGAATATTGGCTATTCCCTGCTGCCGGGAGGGACCCCCGTACTCGGCGGATGGAGTTTGGGTATAAATAGGTATGGCAGGAATATTCAGCAAACAGAAGAGTTTTTGATGTGGGCTTGTGGTGATCAGAATGCCATTCCTCTGGCTTTACTGGGTGGATCGACGCTGAGAAGCGAATATTACGAGCGATCGGACCTGCAGAATCTGGAGCCGTGGAAATCGATCATTTTAAGAAGCTATGCACAAAGTAGAAAAAGATATATGCCAGAGATTCTGGATGAAAGCCGGTGGAAGAATAATATTTACACCAGTATCATACCGGAAGAACTTGTTCGAGTATTGTCCGGCGAAGTGTCCGAAAAGGAAGCACTTATCAACATGGAATTAAAGCTGAAACAATTGATTGGAGAATAAACCAGAATAGCGCCTCTTGACAGGTAATGTCAGGAGGCCTTTTGCATTTATGCAGTCAGTGCAAAAAAAAAATGGAAAGCTTACTTGACATTCAGGCGATCCGGTGCTAAGATAAGAATGTAAAGTTAACTTTCCATTAATACGAGGAGGTGGTTGCTTGAAAAACCGACTTGAAGAAATCCGAAAGCAGAATAACATGAACCAGGAGGATCTTGCCGCTGTACTGGAGGTATCCCGGCAGACCATCGGCTCTCTTGAGAATGGCAGGTACAATCCTTCCATTACACTGGCTTTCAAAATCGCGAAATATTTTAAAATGAGCATTGAAGAAATATTTATTTATGAGGAGGAAGAATGATGTTTTGTAAATCAATTAAGAGTACGAAATTCTGGGTTATAATGGTGATGACAGGCGTCGTTTCATTTTTATTCGGTATTGTAGGCTATCAAAGTAATATGTCTTCATCCGGTGATGGAGATATGCTCCTTGGTATGTTCACCGGGATGGGCGCCGTATTTGCCATTCTGGGAATCATCAGACTGCTGTACAATAGATTTGCGCCTGCAGAAAAGCTTAAGGCGGAGCAGATTAAGCTTAATGATGAAAGAAATGTACAGATCCTCAGAGCAGCCTACTCTGTAGCATATGCCGTATCGATTGTTTTGTTTGCAGTGCTGGCATTTGTATTCGTAGGACTGGGGTACCGCATTCCTGCCTTTATAGTCTTAGGAGCTCTCTGGATAGAGGTGATCGTGTTTCTTATATCCCATACGTACTTTAACAATAAAATGTAAACAGGAATACGCTATTGCCTGGCAATGTCCAAGACATTTCCTGACTTTCGGGACCTGCCGCTTTGTGATAGCACCGCTTTGATAAGAAGCCGTACCTTTTGGTATAAATAGTGAAACTTAGCGGCAGGGGCATATATTTTCGGCAGCTTTAATGCGATATTTCTATGGAAAGAAGATTCGTTAAAATGGCTTAAATATCTGGACAATATCAACCCGGTTTTAAATTGAGTGAGATAGATCAGAGAATACCAGAAATCCATCATGACATTCTGATTTTCCTGTCCCCAGTATATGTTATACTGCTGCTGCATCGGGCCATAAAGAACAGCTTCCGCTTGCTTCCTGTCCAATATTCCTTGCGCAATTGCAATACCAACAATGTCTGTTCCCGGTAGAAAGCTCAGCCCATGAAGTTGAAGTTCAAAAGGCTTTGCAAGGCGTGTACATAATTCGTAGGTTTGTCTGATGTCTTCTTCCTTCTCAAAGGGATGGCGAAGCATAAAATCATAAACGATCTGGGGAACCTTATGCCGGCTCAATACTTTACCTGCTTCCAGAATGTCTTCCTGCTTTTCGGTTCGATGGAAAATATCTTTGCGGATAGATGGTGAACCACTTTGAATTCCCATAACGACCTTGTAAAGTCCTGCACCGGTCAGCCGGGCTATGGTGTAATCGTCTGTCCTGAGGGGATGCCCCCATATTTCGAAGGGCAGGCTGATTTTATTTTTATATTGTTGCGCAAAGTCATCAATCCACTCTCTGTCATCCGGAAAGATCTCATCCCAGAAGTGGATCACTTTTAAGCTTTTCATAGCGGTTCTGGCGGACACAAGTTCATTGATCACACCGGACACTCCTCTAAATCGTACATAACCACCGGCATTCTTATAGATTCTCTTCAGATTAACAGAGGAACAATAGGAACAAACGAAGGGGCAGCCACGGGAAGCACTTAACTCATAACTGACCGATTTTAGCATGGGATCACCCTGTGTAAGCTTCCCTTGATCAATAAAGAATTTATTATCATTAGTGAACAGGGGATGGCCGAGACTGTCCAGATTTTTATTAAGGGGACGCAGCTCATTTTGTACGATGCTTCCATTCGTCTTAAAAGCCAGATTTCTGATATTCTGATAGGGGATGGCCGTTGACCTATTCAACTGCTCTCTTGAGTATTCCGACTTCGACTGTATGACCGCATCTGCAAGCTCAATGATGGCTTCTTCTCCTTCGCCGCGCAAGACGTAATCGGCATATGCAAGGGATCTTTCAGGAAATAAAGTAGGATATACCCCTCCCCATACCACAGGGACTGTAAAGTGTGCATGCAAAAATTCATTTACGGCAATAACGGTTTCAAGATACAAGGAGGACATGACGCTTAAGCCGATCAATGCGGGTTTTGTGATATTCACTACTGTTTTCAGAAGCAGCAGTTCATTGTCGTCCAGGGCTTCAGGCTGGACACTGTTGAATTCCTTCAAAAATAGCGTACAAACCTCATAGCCGGCCATTTTAAGAGACTTTTCCAGATATCGGACACCTAAAGCTTTTGTATTGTAAAAGCCAATCAATAGAATCGAATTGCCGTTCATTCCACATTTCCTTCCGATTTTTACTAATATTTATGGTATCCAGCACTGTTAGATGTATACCTGCAAAATCTGCTAAATTTCACAAAATAATTACTAAAAAAAATTGCACTAAAAATTGCACAAAAAAATATGTTAAATTAATAACAAAGTTAATGAAAAGTACCTTGATTATGAAAAGATTATTTGCTATCCTATATAGTGTTCACCTAAAATAACTAGTCGCGAGCAGCACGCAAAGCTTGCGACCAGCCCGCCTCGTTGTTATAATGTTTCACTCAAAATGGCGTGATGCCTACGAATATCAATGATTGACTGAGATTGAGACATCAGGACACAACTGTAACATTATGGGAAAATGGTGGAAACGTGTTTGTGAATAAAATAACAAAGAGGGGTCATTATGAACGAGAACAGATCAAAAATAGCTATTGTTGGAGCTGGTTTTGTAGGTGCATCAACTGCATTTGCACTTTCAATGAAGCAACTGGTTAATGAAATGGTGTTAATTGATGTTTTTACTGATAAAGCAGCGGGAGAGGCCATGGATATCAACCATGGATTGCCGTTTGTCGGGCAGATGAATGTCTATGCAGGTGATTACTCGGATTGTGCCGACTGTGATGCTATTATCATTACGGCAGGTGCAAACAGAAAGCCCGGAGAAACGCGTATAGACCTTGCGAAAAAGAATGTTGCCATTGCAAAAGAGGTTACTGACAACATTATGAAGTATTATACCAGAGGTGTGATTCTTGTGGTTGCAAACCCGGTCGATATTCTTACCTACAAGATTCAGAAATGGTCGGGTCTGCCTGTGGGAAGAGTGCTGGGAACAGGCACGGTGTTGGATAGTGCCAGATTCAGATATCTGCTTAGTGAGAGATTTGATGTTGACGTAAAAAACGTTCACGGGTATATTATAGGAGAGCACGGAGATTCTCAGCTTCCGCTTTGGAGTGCTACGCATATAGCGGGAAGAAATATCAGAGAATACTTTGAGGATTCTTCTTATGGAGTAACGGATGATGAGATCGCAAAGATGATAGAAAATGTAAAGAGTGCCGGGGCCCAGATCATTAAGAAAAAGGGTGCCACTTATTACGCCATCGCCATTTCCATCATTACCCTGCTGGAATCACTGCTTAAAAACCAAAATACCATCAGAACAGTTAGTTCGGTGGTGAATGACAAATTTGGTATCGATGATGTGGCACTTAGCCTTCCTTCTATTGTCAATGCAGCCGGAGTAAAGGAAATCATTGATCTGACAATGACGGAAGAGGAACAAGCTGCATTGAAGCATTCAGCGGAGCAGCTGAAAATCATACTGAATGAAGTAAGGGATATTTAAGGTTGACGCCTAAATTAAAAAATTTTAAAAAGGAGCGAAATACAATGGATTACAGAAAAGAATCATTAAAGCTGCATGGCGAATGGAAAGGAAAAATCGAGGTTATCAGCTCGGTGCCGGTCAATAACAAGCAGGACCTTTCACTGGCTTATACGCCTGGTGTCGCAGAGCCCTGCCTGGCTATTCAGAAGGATGTTAACCTGTCTTACCAGCTGACAAGAAGATGGAATCTTGTTGCTGTGGTTACAGATGGTACTGCAGTGCTGGGACTGGGAGACATTGGACCTGAAGCCGGTATGCCTGTAATGGAAGGCAAATGTGTACTGTTTAAAACCTTCGGGGATGTGGATGCATTTCCTCTTTGCATTCGCTCCAAAAATGTCGATGACATCGTCAATACTGTAAAATTGTTGGCTGGCAGCTTTGGCGGCGTGAATCTGGAAGACATATCAGCTCCAAGGTGCTTTGAAATTGAACGACGCTTGAAAGAAGAATGTGATATTCCAATATTCCATGATGATCAGCACGGAACTGCTATTGTTACTCTGGCTGCCATGCTGAATGCATTGAAGCTGGCTAAAAAGAATATCGAAGAGATTGAAGTAGTAGTAAACGGTTCGGGAGCTGCCGGTATTGCTATTACCAAGCTGTTGATGGCAATGGGACTGAAAAAGGTTATTCTTTGTGATACAAAGGGTGCCATCTATGAGGGCAGAGATAATCTGAACACAGAAAAAGCCGAAATGGCCAGAATCTCCAATTTACACAAGAAAAAAGGACTGCTGAAGGATGTTATTGTTGGTGCGGATGTATTTATCGGTGTGTCTGCAGCCGGTATGCTGACGAAGGAAATGGTGAAGACCATGGCAAAGGACCCGATTATTTTTGCAATGGCAAACCCGACTCCGGAAATCATGCCTGATGAAGCGATAGAAGCCGGAGCAAGTGTGATAGGAACCGGACGCTCCGATTTCCCGAACCAGATCAATAACGTGCTTGCATTCCCAGGACTTTTTAGAGGAGCATTGGACGTGAGAGCAAGCGATATCAATGACGAGATGAAAATTGCCGCGGCAAAGGCTATTGCAGAACTGGTTTCCGATGAAGAGCTGAAAGCGGAGTATGTTATTCCTGCTCCGTTTGATCCCAGAGTAGCCGGTAATGTAGCAAAAGCTGTGGCTGAAGCTGCAAGAAAATCAGGCGTTAGCAGGATATAACAAGGCGTTATAACAAAAAACAGACAGGGAACACAGTTCCTGCCAAAAGACGGCGCAGCGTAATGCTAAGCTGTCTTTTTTGCATTGATATCTATACGCCCTCCCGGTATTTTACTTAAGTCAGAATACTTTTGTGAATTAAGACTTTTGTGCTGTGATTGCCGTAATGATAAATGGTAATCATTTTATCAAATGCTCCTAAGACCTTCGCCTCTCTGAAGGAGCATTTGATAAAACGCTCGCGGCGCGATACACACAAAACGCGTAAGGAAGGCGCTAAAGCGCCCGCGTTTTGGCGTATAATTCGCGCAAGCGCTCATTAAACTGAAGGAGTTGTAGTTATGGAAAATAAAGATTTGATGGAATTAAGAAACAAGCTTGCCGCATTACCTGCATTTCAGAAAAGGTCGGAGCAGCTTTGGGCCAGGATCAGTGAAGCGGAAAAAGAAGTTGCATCTTTAATGTCAAAGTATGAAGAGGAATCCATGGATGTTGAACGGATGAAGGCAGAATCTTTATCCGTGTATATTATGAAGCTGGTTGGAAAATATGAGGGTAAGCTGGACAAAGAAACGGAAGAGATGCTGGCAGCGAAAAGGGAATATGACAAAGCTGTCGAAAAGGTGAAGGAGCTGAAGCAGCAAAGAAGCGAGCTTGACAGCAGGCTGGCCGACCTGCATAAAGATAAGCAAATCTATGAAGCTGAGCTGCAGAAGCGTGAACAAACCCTCAAAAATGACAGAAACAGTGCGGCTTCCCAAAAATATCATGAACTGGATGAACAGGAGAACTACCTTTCACAGCAGCTGGTAGAGACAGAGGAAGCGACCAGAGCAGCAAACAGAGTAATCGCCACTGCAGAAGGTGCCATAGGACACCTGGAAAGCGCTGAGAGCTGGGCTACCTACGATATATGGTTTAGTAAAGGCCTGCTAAGCCATATGGCAAAATATGATCATATAGACAATGCTGAAGAAACATTTAACCGGTTGAATTTTCAGATGGATGATTTGCGAAGAGAATTAAAAGACATCAATATATCTGAAATGCCGGGATTCTCGGGAATCGACTCGACAACAAGGACAATCGATTTCTGGTTTGATAACATATTTACCGACCTGAATGTGCGGGACAGAATACGGGAGGACAGTGAACAGTTGAGAAGGTTGCGCAACAGGATCCATGATGTTATCCGGATGCTGGAGGGTAAGAAGTCTACCATAAACGGAGAGATTGCAGCTATAAGGAATAAGCGCAATGAGCTGATTATTTCCGGATCCTTGTAGAATAGCGCCGTGTAAGGCGTCTATCCATAATGGAGGACTGAGAAACAGCAGACTAATTGCTGAAAAAAGAGAAAAAATTTTTCTCCCCGAGGTACAAATTATAACATAAAAATTATCCACCTTCATGTATTATTGTTTACAGATATAGGCAATAATTACAACGAGGCTATATTACATAAATACAGGTGGATGCTAATGTTAAGTGCACAGAAGAGTTTAGAAATGTTCAGGAAGCAGCCGGAATTGATTAAGCTAATATATCTGTACCGATATATTTCTTTACTGTGCACTTCCTTTTTCTATATCATCGGAGTAGCAAACCATTCAGCTGACAGAAAGCTTTTTATCATCCTATGCATTACAATGTCATCGATCATCCTTAGTAATTTGTATATGAAAAACAAAGGGATGACAACACATATTATGCTGCTGGTTTCCATTGAAACGTTAGGAAATATTCTGATCCTGATACCGTCAGGCGGAATAAAAAGCCCCTATGTATGGTATTGCCTTAATACTCTTCTCATTGCATCCGTAGAACTCAAACGATATTACTGCTGGTTGAACCTGGGCATCTATCTGCTGGTTGTGAATTTGCTTACTCAGGTAATTCAAAGCAGAACAGCCAATAGCTATACAGAAACATTCAATATAGAATCCAATCTTGCATTAAGCCTGATCCTCATTATCCTTGCCATGCAGCTGCTTACCAGGTATGCAAAGGGTATTGAGAATGAAAGCAAAAAGTTAACTGCTGCGAATGCGCAGCTAAACCTTGCCAACCGGAAAATAAAAAGATCGATGACCTATGTAATAGAACTGTATCAAGCAATTAATTTACTCTCGGTTCAGAATAATAAGACCCAGGTGCATGACCTGATTACATATTATGCTAAAAAGATCACCCAGTCGAATACCGTTTTGTTTTATTCCATTACAGGTAATCAGAACGAGATTATCATTAAAACAGATGGTGATAGCGAGATATTAAAAGAACAGCTCATGATAAAGCTCTCTGAAGTTCTGGATCAATGTCTGGAATATGAAGTGCCAATTGAACTGGATATTGACGAAAAAAAGTATCTGCTTGTATTTGTAAAATCCAGTTATCTGGTTTATGGAATATTGGGAATCGAGCTGATGCAATATATAGATGCTGATGAACATAAGGAAAACATCGAACAGCTAAAGGTTTTGTCCGGGCTGAGTTCTATTGTTTTGGAGAAAATTGAATTAGAACGGGTGAACGGCAGACTCCTGGTTGCCGAGGAGCAGAACAGAATTGCATGTGAGATCCATGACAGCATTTTGCAGAGACTTTTCAATATATCCTGCAGAATATTTACACTATCAAGGCAGCAGAAGGAGCTCAAAGCCGAAGAAGTCAGTGACAATCTGCTGCTTATAAAAAATTCCATCAAAAATATTATGAAGGATTTACGGACAGTGATTTACGGACTCAGCTGGCAAAAAGAGGGGTCTGACCATTTCCTGACCGACATACAGAGCCGAATCAATGAAATATCCAGTTTAAACGGCAATGATATACAGTTTAATGCTGTCGGGGATGCATCGAACCTGCCTGTTAGCAAAAAGAAGGCTCTCTACAGAATCATTTGCGAGGGGATCGGCAATGCCATCCGTCATGGTAAAGCAAGTCAGATAAAAGTATACCTTGAGGTGAATCCTGCCAGGACGATATTAAATATTACCGACAATGGATCCGGCTTCGATGTAAAAATTGCTCAAGCAAAAGAAAGAAACGGGATGGGGATTCGCAACATACATCAGCTGACATACTCTCTCGGCGGCGACATATGCTTTCATAGTGAGATCGGCAAGGGTACAGAGATAGAAATTATTATTCCCAATCAAATTCATGAGGAGAAGATTGTATGAAAATACTAATTGCAGATGATCATCCTTTGGTGAGAAAAGGGCTGTCATCAGCACTGGCCATGGAAGACGAAATAGATGAAGTGATCGAGGCTTCCGGTGTAGATGAGGCAATTAACTTGATATCGGGCTTCAAACCTCAGATCAGTGTCATTGATTTAAGACTGGGCAATGAGGACGGATTGGAGATTGTAAAAAAGGCTAGAGACAGAAAGCTGCCGACAAAATTTATTATTCTGACATCCTCTTTAAGAAAAGAGGATTTCATCAGGGCTCAGCATTATGATGTCGAAGGGTATATTTTGAAGGAAGCATTTATTGAGGATATCCTGTATGCCTTTCATGTTGTAACAAGAGGAAAGAAGTATATAGATCCAGAAGTCCTTCAGTATAAAGCTGAGGGAGAGGATCCGAAAATTGATGCGCTGACAGTCAGAGAGCAGGAGGTTCTCTGTGAACTCGGTAAAGGCTTGTGTAATAATCAAATTGCAGAAAAGCTCTTTATATCGGAACATACTGTAAAAAAGCACATAAGCTG
>JAEZLF010000258.1 GCA_023435925.1 Bacillota bacterium | reverse complement strand
CATGGTGTATGGCAAGAAATTTCACAAGCTCAAACTCTCTGAGGGTCAGCTCAATGGTTTCGTCATCTCTCTTGATTTCATAGCGATCCGCATCAATTACGATGCCTCCGCATTTAATAATACTGCCGACAGCCGTATCGCTATCCTCAAGGGATGTCCTTCTGATATTTGCCTTTACTCTGGCCATCAACTCCCGCTGACTAAATGGCTTGGTAATATAATCATCCGCTCCCAGCTCCAGGCCCAATACCTTGTCAACCTCTTCCTCCTTGGCCGTAAGCATCAGAATGGGCGTTGATATGGACTGTCTCAGTTTTCTGCATACAGTAAAGCCATCTGTTTTGGGAAGCATGACATCAAGCAAAATCAAGTCAGGCTTCTCACTCAATGCCAGCTCTATTGCCTTTTCCCCGTCATAGGCCTCAATGGTATCAAAGCCCTCTTTTTTTAAATTGAACTTCAAAATATCAACAATGTTTTTCTCATCATCAACGATCAATACTTTTTTACTCACAGAACACTCTCCCCCTCATATACTTTTACCATATTAACGCGCTCTGTACAAGGCTTAATAACTTCCATTGTTCATAAAGAGCAATCCATCATCGCCTTAAACAAATTTTAAGCTTGTCTCACATTACCGCCATAATATATGTATAAACTCATATTTCCGTATACTCGCAATTCTAAATATTCTGAACTCTCATTATATCACGATAATTAAGATAATTACAGCTGAACCCCAAGCCTAGCAATACCCAGAAAACCGGAGCGACTGAAACCAGGCTATCATTAAAAAATGCTGCTGTTAAATAACCGCAAATTGCCGCAAATACCGCTATACCAATAACCTCGTAAATATTTGATAATCTACACCTGATATATAGCTTAACACAGGAAGTCAGATATATGGCGAAAAGTACAATGATTGCAATAAGGGACAAAACTCCTGTGTTAATAGCTATCTGCAAATATAAATTGTGTGGCTTATCCACTATTTCATTTGACTTATTAAAAGCTTTAATCTTCCCCACAATATCACTTTGCGGAAACACAAAGGCATAAGAATCCGGGCCGCAACCAACAAATACATAATCCTTTAGTAAGGGTATCGATCTTGACCAAATATATCCTCTTGATGACCCAAGGGTCTCTCTGCCTGTGAAACCAAAGCTGTCAACCTTCTCCAGCTTATTTACAAGTTTTCCTCGCTGACCGACTATATTGAACCCTTTTTCATTAACATAAAGATAAAATTGCTTATTATCAATAACAATGTTTATACCCTCTTGTCTTTCATATATTATTATAGTAATACCTTCATACCTTGGGTCATTAAAGTTTAATTCCTCTCCCAAAGGTAACTCTGATGCAGGTGCTAACCCGGAAGAAGATTCAGACCTTAAAAATATCTCATACCCATTTGTATCCAGAAAGTGCATCTGCCCATCAATTAACTGAATACTTAAAACTTCCTCCAAACCGGTAATTGATATTCTTTCACCTTCAAGTATAATGTCTTCAAATCCAAATCTATCCTCTTTCAGTGTGTCAGAATATATCTCAAAATAATCTCTGTTCGTCAATGAGCCATCAGACACTATATCCATTACGCCGAAAATAACAATAAATAAAAGAACAGCAACAATAACCGTTTTTATATTTTTCAATAACTCTTTCCTCAGAAATATGGTTATCACAAAAAGAGCAAGAATGCCTCCCAAATAACCGGCTCTTGAACGGCAACCTATCCAATTAGCGTATAATAAAGCAGTCAGCACACCTAAAGGTATTTTATGTATTTTTTTCTTTACCATAATGAATAGTACCAGTGCTATTGGGAAAAGCATTGCCATATAGCTGCCAACAAAATTCGTATTATATAAAGTGGAATAAATCGTGTATTCTCCAAAGGCAAATGACAGCCTTCCGGCATATTCGTGGTGCTCAGCAGGTAAAATAAGATGTTGTCCAAGCATTGATCGAAAAAAATCCAGGCCAAAAAACTGGAAGATGCCAATAAAGGCTATTACAGCCGATGAAGCAAATAAAAAAGCCAAAAAAATCTTCATTTGCTTTTGCTCATCCAGAAGAATAGGCCCTGCTAATAAAAACACCATATACGATAGCAATACAAGAGCTCCCTCATATCTATCTGCAAAGCCATATACTGAAATAAGAGTATATTCAGAAAAGGCCGCTGATAATATTACAAAAAACGAGTATATAACCACTGGAATAAAGATATTAAACTCTTTTAAATGAATTCTCTTTTGATAGTATTTAGTTAATACTGTTATTATTGCACCAACAGAAGATATAATAATCATTCTCGCCTTGTAGTACGAAAAAAAATCATTGTTAATATCTGATGGCCAATTCTGCTTTGACAATTCATCCAACGGTATATTTTTCATTAATACGATAAGCGGAACAACTGAAGCTGCTAATATCAAAGGCAATATATAAATGAAACTTTCTATTACAAGGCTTTTATCTCTTAGCTTCTTAACCTTTTTACGTTTATCTTTATCCCCTGAACAAATTCCCTCACTGAGTAGCAAACCCTCACCTTCTTCCTGCAGTTTCCAGATAGTCATGAAGTATTTAAACTAAATGACTGCCGTATCCGATCTAAGTGTCTTCCCTAATAATTGACTTTCGTTTACAAACTTTTCTATATTAGTATATCGGTTATACATTATGTTTTCAATTACAAAAAAATGAACAGCGGCTATTAGCATCTAATTTCGCTCCGTCTTACGATAAGACGGCACAATAAACTTTATGTGCTCGTAAAAATCTCTATCATTTGAAAAAATACACTCCTTCAATATTTCCAGCTCTCTTCTTAACACAGCAAGATCCGTTGAAACCGGGTGAGCGATAAAAATTTTGTCATTCCGGGTAGCCTTCAACCCTTCCTCCGCCATCAAGAG
>JAEZLF010000225.1 GCA_023435925.1 Bacillota bacterium | reverse complement strand
TTCTTGTTGGCTGGGGGGGGGGTGGGGGGGGGGGGGGCCGCAGCGGAGGCGGTTTCGGCGGTTTTGGCGGTGGCGGAGGTGGCTTCGGCGGTTCTTCCGGCGGTGGCGGAAGCAGCGGCGGCGGAGGCAGCAGCGGAGGGTATTAGAAGACCCTGCATACTTAACTTGCGAAAAGTGTGGGGGGAATGACCGGTTTTTTTGTGAAACTGCCTGCTGAAATGCTCTACATTGCTATATCCACAAAGAGCTGCAATTTCTGCTATGGTATGTGGACTATGGATAAGCTGATCTCTTGCCAGACGAATACGGCAGTTTATAACATCATTTATGCAAGAGATACCGAACGCTTGCTTATATAGTGCCTGAAGGTAACCCGGACTTAGATGCAGGCTGGCTGCCATAGCAGATACGCTCCAACTATACCCCGGATTGTTATAAATGTTTCTGCGTAATTCTGACAGTATCTGGTGTTGTGATGAGCTTGCCGCATAATGGGAGGCTTCATGAAGTTTGTTAAACAATACTTTAAATAAATGGTCAATAGAAAGCTCCCGATAGTTGTTATTTAACATATTCTCCGCAACGAGTAATTGAAATAATTTATGACAATAGCCGGGGTTGGGCAGGGGGAATGGGATTCCCAACGGAATGGCCGCCCCGGTCAGATAGGATTCGGCAGAATCAAAGCGGACCCAGTCGTTGACATATTTGTCGGTACAGGCACGGTACAGAATTTTGTGATGCGGGGGATATAAAACAGCGCAGTTTGGCGGGTATTCTTTCATTTCTCCGTCAACCCAAAATTCAGCGGGAGTCTGGGTAAGAACCAGGAGCCAGCAATCATGTCCTCCTGGCAAATTAAAAACAAAATTGCCGGGATGGGTGGCATCATACTCGACATAATAGATATGGGTCATATCTGTCTCCAATCTTAGAATAGATCAATTATACCTTAGTATATATCATTGTTTCAACCACTTCAATATCTTACAATTTATTAAATAAGCTAAAAAAATACTATTCGGAATTATCAATTTTTTCTGCAAGACTTGGATGAAAAGTATGCAGATTAACCGGCTTGCCTATCTAAATTAAAATAAAAGGAGTGATTACAGTGACAATGAAAAAGCAGGGGTTGAATCCCTATCTTCCGTCATGGGAATATATTCCCGATGCGGAACCGTATGTTTTTAACGGCAGAGTTTATATCTATGGTTCTCATGACCGCTTCAACGGGTATGTCTATTGTATGAATGATTATGTTTGCTGGTCTGCGCCTGTTGAGGATTTGGCTGACTGGCGATATGAAGGCGTGATTTACAGAAAAACCGATGATCCGTTGAATCCTGACGGAAGCATGTGCCTCTATGCACCGGATGTCACAGTCGGACCTGATGGGAGATATTACTTGTACTATGTTCTTGACCATTTGTCTGTTGTATCGGTAGCCGTCTGCGATACTCCGGCGGGCAAGTATGAATTTTATGGCTATGTACATTATTCGGATGGTACACGCCTGGGTGAAAGGGAGGGCGACCAGCCCCAGTTTGATCCGGGATTACTGACGGAAGGAGAGAAGACCTACCTGTATACCGGCTTTTGCCCGAAGGGTGACAAATCGAGAAAAGGCGCCATGGTAACAGTGCTTGAACCAGATATGCTCACTATTTTGGAGGCTCCGGTATTTATTGCACCCAGTGAACCATACAGCAAAGGCAGTGGATATGAAGGTCACGAGTTTTTTGAGGCACCATCCATAAGAAAAAGAGGGGACACCTATTATTTTGTCTATTCTTCGGTAGTCTTTCATGAATTGTGCTATGCTACAAGCAAACACCCAACAAAAGGCTTTGTGTACGGTGGAGTGATTGTGAGCAACAGCGATCTTCATATTGATACTTATAAACCGGCAGAAAAGCCTATGTTTTATGGTGCCAACAACCATGGCAGCATTGTTGAAATAAATGGGCAATGGTACATATTCTATCATAGACATACGAATGGAACGAATTTCAGCCGTCAGGCCTGTATGGAACCTATTACATTCCTTGAGGACGGCTCGATTCCCCAGGCAGAGATGACTTCCTGCGGCCCTAATGGAGGACCACTTGCTGGATTTGGAGAGTATCCGGCATACTTGGCCTGCAACCTGTTTTGCAAGGAAGAGTCTTTGTACACGGACTGGACCGCATCTTGGATGAACAATCAATTTCCAAAGATAACACAGGACGGAAAAGACGGGGATGAGGAAATTGGTTATATTGCCAACATGAAGGAATCTGCCACAGCCGGATTCAAATATTTTGACTGCAAGGGAATCCGAAAGGTTAAAATCAAGGCGCGCGGATATGCCCGCGGAGACTTTGAAGTAAAAACATCCTGGAATGGGCCGGCTCTGGGAAAAATTTCAGTTCAATTTACGAACGTATGGAAGGAATATTCTGCTGATATTGCAATTCCAGACGGGATACATGCATTGTATTTTACGTATACGGGCAGTGGAAGCGCACATCTGGCATCCTTTACACTGGAATAATATACATGAGCGGGGTATGTGTGGTATAATAATCTCAGAAGTTCCATAGCTGAGGTTATTATACGCCTCCGGCGGAATTTTGCATCATGATTTGAGATTACTTCTTCGTTTTCTATATAGGAGTCGCCGAATGTATAAATTGCTGGTTGTAGAAGATGAGAAATGGGAAAGAGAAGGTCTCAGGGATTTTCTTGACTGGAGCGGCATCGGAATTGATGTGGCAGGCTGCGCGTGTAATGGCGTGGAAGGTGTAAGGATGGCGGAGTTGTACAAGCCGGAAATCATTCTTACCGATATTATGATGCCTAAAATGGATGGTATCCAGATGGCCAATCATATCCGTGCTTTTCTTCCAAATACTAAAATCATTATTTTAAGTGGTTATGACGACTTTCAATATGCGAAACAAACCTTCAGCTTTCATGCATTTGCCTATTTGCTGAAACCTGTTGTGAAAGAAAAACTCGAAGAGGTTATTTTAAGTGTACTAAAGGTTCTCGACCTGGAAAAAGACCGGAACAGTGAGAGGGACGCTCTGAATAACCAATGGATCGATTATATCAACTCAAACAGAGACCAGTTGCTATTAGGCTTGCTGGAACATAAAATAGGATTGGATTACCTTCAAAAGCTGGAACCAATAAATGGGCTGAGAGTACAAGGGAGAAAAGTTGTAGTAATCATGTCCTTGTGCAGAACTACCTGTGACGATCATCAAGAAGTTCTGGACAGATTTCGAAGAATACTGAATGAAAGAGCAATAGCGTTTTCATTCAGTAAGCCCTTCAAGGAAGCAGTCCTTTGCCTGGATGCTCCTGATACACAAGTTGAGCTGGAAAAACAGTTGCAGCGTCTTAATGAAATTCTGGAGAAAGAGCTGGGAATTAAAGCAATTTATGGAGTTGGTGAAGTAGCTGACAATTTTCATGGAGCACCTCAATCCTATATGCAGGCAAAAGAAGCCATTAGCTACTGTTTTCTTGCTGAATATGGCGAATTTATTTTTTATAATAAAGTGAAGGAAAACAGTTGTGAGGATTTGGATGAGGCAAGATCACATATTCTGAAGACTGCTAGCATTATAAACAAGATCTTGTATAGTGCAAAGAAGTGTGACATGAACGAGAGTTCCCTATTAGTGGATGATTTTCTTTCAGCTCTCAGGGAGAACCGTTCAACTGGTAAAATGCTCCTAAACCGCTTTTTTTCAGAAGCTTCGCATGTATTATATCAAACGATGCCTTCAGGTTCTGTTACTAATTTTACTGATTCAGATTCCCTTTTACAGACCAAAAGCTATTTATTGAGCCTTTTAAGTGGGATTGTGGCGCATACAACAGATAAATGCAGCTGCAGTGAGGATGAAGTTGCTAAAAAAGTGATTGAAATCATTGAAAAGAAGTATGCCGATGAACTTGATTTAAAGCTCATATCCGAGGAAATTCATCTAACTCCCTATTATATTGGTAACATTTTTAAGAAATACACAGGCAAGCAGTTCAGCCAATATCTGAATGATTACAGAATAGACAAGGCGAAGGAGATTCTTCAGTCCAGTAAAATAAAAGTAGGTCATTTGGCAGAAGCAGTGGGTATACGAAATTCCTCATACTTTTGTGTTCTTTTTAAGAATCGATTTGGTATAAGTCCTGGTGATTACAAGGGCATTCTGAAAGGCAGGCAAGAGTATGTATAGGTTGCTGATTGTTGAAGACGAGAAATGGGAAAGGGAGGGCCTTGTCAATTTTCTGGACTGGTCCGAACTTGGATTCATCATTACAGGAACAGCAGCAAATGGAATACAGGGACTGAGACTGGCAGAGGAATATCAACCGGATATTATTATTACCGACATTAAAATGCCTAAAATGGACGGTATAGAATTTACAAGGCAAGTTAAAAAGACTTTGCCTGACTGTAGGGTTATCATTATCACCGGTTATGATGATTTTGAGTATGCGAAAGAAGCAATCCAGCTCGGTGTATACGAGTACCTGCTTAAACCGATACAAAAGAACCAGCTGCTGGATGTTTTGACTAAAACAGTGAAAAGTATATCGGACGAAATCAACCGGGAGAAATATGAACGCGACATAAAGCATCAAATCGAAGAAAGCGTCTATGAGAACAGGGAAAGGTCCCTGTTAAATCTGATTGAAGGTAGTGTGGAGCAGGAAGATTTGAAGGCCGCAGATTACTTCAATATGGCTTTCCGGGAAACGGGGATTGTGGCTGTAGTAATTAGAGCTGACGTTTTTTCCGTTACCGGGGGGAAGAGGTACGATGAAAGACAGCTTCTTCTCAGAGAGATGTATAGGATGGTACGTAAGGCCGTTGGTGAGGATGGAGCTACTGCTCGGAATAATACCGGGATTAGTGAGATTATCTTGTGTCTGCCGGCCGGAGACGATGACAAGAATCATATTTGTGATGTCATCCAAAGGATAAGGCAGGAGTTTTGCAGGGCTGAAATTCCCGAGACTGTTATTGGAGTCGGTTCCGTCGCAAAGACATTGCAGGGGTTCGCAGAGTCTTACCTTCAAGCAAAAGTGGCATTGGATAACATATTTTTCATGGGTGGTACAGAAATTCTTTTCTATGATGACATCTCTCGTAGGGAGGATTTACATGATCCTGTGACATACGTATTTTCTGCCGATATTGCCGACTATTCCAATAAAATCCTGAACGCGGTTGCTTCATCGGACCCGCAGGCAGTGATTCGTTTATCGGAGGAGCTGTTTGAATTCATCGATCGCCAAACTGCTGGGAAGGACTTTTTATGTCTTTTTCTTGCCGGGTTGATTGGCCAAATATCCACACTGCTGATAAGCAATGGTGAATCATTATCTTTTCAAGGAATGAATGATGATGTATTAAAAATACTACACCAATTTATCAAGCTGGAGAATATGAAGGAATGGGTTTTGAAAATTTTATTACATGCGAACTACCGCATTTCCGAAAAAAAGAACAACAGGGAAGAGTATATCGTCGGAAAAATGATGGAGATCATCCATAAAAGCTATATGGAAAGCATAGGGATCGGTACTATTGCTGAAAAACTGGAACTGTCGCCGAATTATTTGGGCGGTTTGTTCCGGCAGCATATGGGGAAGCGCTTTACGGAAGTCCTGACAGACTTTCGGATGAAAAAAGCAGAGGAACTGTTGAAATCCGGCAGTAGGAACGTGAATGAAACAGCGAAAGCGGTGGGGTTTATCAATGCTGCACATTTTTGCACGGTATTTAAAAAGACGCATGGGATCAGTCCCGCGGAGTATCAAAAAAAATACTCGAGGAACACGGTTTCCAATGAATAAGCTGACAGCTATTTATCAGAAAATTCTATGCTTCTTCCGAGACATGCATGTCGCATGGAAGTTCACGCTAGCGTATTCTATTATTCTCGCATTGCCAATCATCATTACAGGTATTTATATCAGCGACAGCACAACAAAATCCATTATTCATCAATCCGGTCTTCTCTCAAAGCAGAGCCTTTTCCAAAAAAGAGAGGTAATCAACCAAAAGATTGAAAGCATAAACAGAACCTCCATTTCCATCGCATATAACGCTCAAATCCTGGAATACCTGGAAAGACCCTACGAAAACAATCTCAAAGGGTATGAAAACTACGTGACTTCATTTGCTCCGGTTTTTGAAGGTTTTATTATACAGAACAGATATGTTTTTAGTACGATGTTTTATCTGAACAATTATACGTTTCCTAACGCTTGGAATGGCATTTACCATTTGGATACGGTAGAGGAAGAAGGTTGGTACAAAGAACTGCTGGAGGATGGCACTTTACCAGCCAAATGGAGCACCCTGCACGATACGAAGAATGAATTATACTCCAGATATGTAGACAAGGAGAAGGTTTTTTCCTTGTGCCGGAAGATGGTATCCTTCAATGATAAAAGCGGTATTGGGATACTGGAGATCGAAATTCCCGCGAAGGTTCTTTTTGAAAACCTTGGAAAGGCGCAAGAAACTGCCGAATTTTTTCTGGTATTCGACGAAAATGGCAATATTGTATCGGGTAACACATTGGCAGACCTGCCTGAAATGTGGCTAACAAACGTTGTACCGACTCTGTCAGAGAAAGATTTGAATGGAGTTTATACATTTGAAAATGAGCAGCTCACGATCTATTCCATTCCTCTGGAAAGTATTGGTTGTCGCCTTGTCAGCATTACTCCGTTGGAATACTTCACAAAGGGCAGCCCAGACCATAGAATGGTTATAGCCGGGGTGATCATTATTGCATTGATCATTTTTGGAGCAATCATTCACATCGTTACCAATCGCCTGACAAGAAGGCTGAAGCTTCTGGTCAAAGGTCTGAAAGCGGTACGCAATGACAATATTAACATTAAAATGCCTGTTGAAAATCATGATGAATTCGGCGAGCTGACAGAAAGCTTTAATCACATGACCGATCGAATTCATGACTTGATTGAGCGTGTATACAAGGCGCAGATCATGGAAAAGGAATCCGAACTGAAGGCACTGCAAGCACAGATTAATCCGCATTTTTTGTATAATACCCTTTCCACTATATCCTGGATGGCCCGGAAGATCAATGCCGGAAATATCGATAACCTGTCTGTGCAGCTTTCCCAGTTTTACAGGCTTGTGCTCAGTAAGGGTAATTCGATCATTACGGTGGAAGATGAAATCAATCTGTTGAAAGCTTATGTCGAGATCGAAAAGATCCGGTTCGAAAACATGTTTCATGTGGAATATGATCTGGATGAAAAAGCTTTTTCCTGTAGAATGGTCAAAATTATCCTCCAGCCCATTGCAGAAAATACCATCAACCACGGAATAGCACCTAAGGACTGCAGTGGAACGATGGTAGTTAGACTGAGGCAGGATGAGGAAAGCTTATACTTCACAATAATTGACGACGGAGTAGGTATGAACCGTTCGACATTGGAAGATATCAACAAGGGCCGAATTACAAAAAGGAGAGAAAGCGGTTATGCAATCCATAATATTATGGAGCGCCTGAGATCGGTATATGGAGAAGATGCGCATGTCACCATTTTCAGCAGCCCCGGTATTGGATGTGCGGTAAATATCGTCATACCCAAATCCCCAATGCTTCCTAATTTTTAATATAAGAATTGGTTTTGAAAATTGACCCTCTATCCAACCTATCTTATGATTTAATACAGGTAGTTATTATGTAAATAATATCTGAGAGAAACCTTCTGAGGTTTTTTATTATAAGGAGAGGTCACTATGAGAAATTCTTACATGAAGCCTGTTCCATCCGAAGCAAAATTTGTTCCCATGGGCCTTAAAATGAGAAGCAGTATACTTCCGGCCAGAAATATTAACAGCCTCTATCCGGCAAAATACGATACTGACGTTATGGTAACCGGGAATGGTGTACAGCGCATTGATTTACTAGGCAATCCATATCATGACAGGCTGCTGTTCCAGCACGAAAGGGTATGCGCACCGAAGTGGAAGCAGGCACCGGAGCCTCCAAATGTGGCATATGCACTTCCGGAGGTGAGAGAGCTGCTTCGCCAGGGTAAGTTTGAGAAAGCTGCTGAGCTCATGGACAAAGCTACGAAGAATGCCGGATTCGAAAAATGGATTACAGAAGGCGGATTCGGTGTTGATGGTCCGTTGATGTCACTTCGTCCTCACGGGGCGATGCAAATGCTGCTCGATATTGACGAAGGCGATCAATGTGAGGATTACCTCAGGTACCTTGACATGTCGTCAGGTGAAGTCATAGTGCGCTGCAACGATAAAAACGGAGGTATACTGCGGCGAGCGTTCGTATCGTTTTCACGGGACGTGGTTGTACAGCAATTCAGCCGTCTAAATGGAGATAAATTCAGTGTGAATATCCGTTTTGTGGGACCCGGTGGATTCGATGAACAGGATGATACATTGAATCCCGGCTTGTCATATCGTTTCAATATGGACAAGCCTGATAAAAGTGATGTTATAACAGAGACAAAGCCGGAAAGCTGTGTTATTTCGTGTGCGTACAACCCTGAATTCGGAAAGCGGGGCTATTGCTGTGTGACAGCTGTGCGGACCGACGGTACGGCAATTGCGGAAAAGGGTCAAATAAAGATTGCAGATGCCTCTACCATCATGCTCATTACACGTACAGTGAAATTTGAGAACGACTACGTGCATGATAATGCTAACCTGGTATTGAAAGACATTCATCTCATACGTAGTACCTATGATGAAATGCTGAAAGAAAACCTGGAGCATGTATCACCTATGATGGATCGCTCCCGCGTAAGCTTTGGCGGAAATCCGGCACTTTCTGCGGAGGAATTGCTCAATGATCAGGATAGTGGCGGTGAACTCAGCCCGATGTTGCTGGAAAAGCTTTATGATATGGGTCGTTTCTTTATGATTATGGATACCGGCGACGATCCGCCGAGTTGGGGACAACATAACATCAATACCAACCTGCAGGTCTGTGCAGGTAACATGACAGGCCTTCCCGAGGTTATGGAAACTTATTTCAGGTTTTATGAAAGTAAATTTGAAGATTTCCGATTAAACGCAAAGAACCTGTTCGGGGCAGGCGGTGTGTTGGGCAGTGTTCATTGTGATTATGATTCAGGGAGGTTTTACCAGTTTTCAAAAACCTATCCACATTACTGCTGGACAGCATGCCTTGGCTGGATCTACAATGAGTTCTGGGGCCATTACCTTGTGACAGGAGATAACGATTTTCTGCGTAACCGCATCGTTCCGGGACTCAGGGAAATAGCTCAGTTCTATATGGATTACTTGACCGATACCGATGAAAACGGAAAAGTACTTTTCTATCCGAGTTATTCACCGGAAGATCCATCCATGAACGAGTATCATGCGCCGTACCCGAGGGATGTATTTGCAATTAATGTCAATTCGCTTATGGATATCATGGTTTGCCGTGAAGTGCTTGATAATCTCATGGAAGCTTGTGAGATTCTACAGCTAGAAGAAAAAGAACTTCCCAGATGGAAGGCATTGCGTCAAAAGCTACCCGATTACCTGTTGGATGAGGACGGCGCGGTCAAGGAATGGTCATTTACACATTCTGTCGAAAACTATAACCACAGGCATGTGTCTCACCATTATGATGTATGGCCCGGACGTGCAATATCCCCGGAAAAGACCCCTGAGCTTGTTAAGCCGTTCATCCTCTCCAACCGCAAACGAGCGCACCAGGACGATTCGTGCCACGGTGTCATCCACCGTTATTTCACGGCTGTTCGCCTCCAGGACATGCCTGATACGATATACAACCTGCGCACATTGCTGGAGCACGGATATGTTACGCGTGCTCTCAACACCATGCATTACCCCTACCGTGTGCATTGTCCTGACTTACAGGGTGCGATGCCCGCCATCGTGCTGGAAATGCTTGTGTACTCGGACGAAGGCTTTATCAAACTGTTACCTGCTGTTCCTGACGAACTCAAAAAAGGTTCATTGCGTGGTGTATGGCTTTATACCTTCGCAAAGATTGAGAATATGGAATGGGATTTAATCAATGGCCGGGTCTTAGCCGAGCTATCCTCGTTAAGAAATCAGCAGATTAGACTGTCATTCCCCATTGGATACAAAAAAGTGTTTATGAATGGTGAACTCTGCGGAGAAGACAGCAATAGTTTAGAGATTAATCTTATGAAGGATTCCATTACAAAGCTTGAATTTGTAATTTGAATTTTGTGAATTTATTTCATAATTATTAATAAAAGAATTGGTTTTGAAAATTGACCCTCGATCCGGTATCTTTTACAATTTTATTAGATAGTCGGAAATACTTCGGGAAGGTGTTGCATAATGAATCAGGAGCTTACGGTCAAAAGCAAGAAGCGGGGATGGAAGGTTTTTTGGGATCAGAGATATTTGATGATTCTGGTGCTTCCTGTTGTATTGTGGATGATTATATTTAACTATATACCTATGCTTGGGCTTGTTATTTCGTTTAAAGAATATAATCCTTTTCTTGGACCACTGGAAGCCTTTATTAAGAGCCCTTGGGTGGGAATGGCCAATTTCGTCGAAGCCTTTACAGACAAGTACTTTTTGTATTCCTTGTGGAACACTATATATTATAGTCTCTTGAATCTAATTGTTGGTTTCCCATTCCCAATTATTTTTGCCATATTACTGAATGAAGTCATGAACACCCGGTTCAAAAAAACCATCCAGACGGTTAGTTATTTGCCTCATTTTATCTCGTGGGTCTTTGTGGTCGGGTTTATTTATAACATCCTGGCGGTAGATAATGGATTGGTAAACGAGGCTCTTATAAGTCTCAATATCATAAAAGAGCCTGTGCCATTTCTTGCTACACCTCGTTATATACCAACATTGATCGTCGTGACCAATGTCTGGAAATCATTTGGATGGAATTCCATTATATATATAGCCGCGATCACGAATATCGATCCTACTATGTACGAAGCGGCTACAGTTGACGGAGCTAAGAGGTTTGACCGGATATGGTACATCACATTACCTTCCATCAAGCCTACTATTGTCATCCTTCTCATATTCAGCATTGGTGGCCTTATTAGCGCAAATTTTGGATTGTTTGAGCAGTTGTACCTGTTGTCCAACTCGATGATTCAGGATGCGGCAGAAATCGTCGATACCTATACCTACAAGCTGGGAATTGTGTTATCCAGGTATTCCTATGCAACGGCGGTGGGTTTGTTCCGGTCTGTTGCAGCAGTAATCCTGCTGTCAGGCGCGAATTTTGTTTCCAAAAAATTGACCGGAGAAAGTCTGTACTAAGGGGGGCATAAGATGAAAAGAAATACCAGAATATCCGGAGATACCGTTTTTGATATTTTCAATACGATTTTCATGTGCTTAATTATATTGGTAACATTGTACCCTTTTTATTATGTGATTATTTCATCTCTGAATGATCCTATCGATCTTCTTAAGGGGCCTGTATATCTATTGCCGAGAAAATTATCTCTTACCAATTATCGATATGTTCTACAGGATGATGCGATATTAAGAGCAGCATTTATTACGGTTTCGAGGACAGTAATCGGAAGTGCCAGTGCAGTATTGTTTACAGCAGCATTTGCATACGGAGTTTCAAAGAAATGGCTTCTGGGACGCCGGTTTTTTATCGGGATGGCATTGGTAACAATGTACTTTAGCGGAGGATTGATCCCGACGTATTTGCTTATTGCGCACGGACTTAAATTGCAGGGAAATTTCCTTGTGTTTATCATCCCCAACCTCTTCAATGCATTCAATGCTTTTATTATGATTAGCTTTTTTAAAGGGATTTCAGCAGAGGTGGAAGAATCCGCAAAAATAGACGGAGCGAATGATTTGGTCATTTTCTTTAAGCTGATTCTTCCTATTTCAATGCCGATACTGGCAACCATTTTACTGTTTAACGGAGTAGGACACTGGAACTCATGGTTTGACGCACAGCTGTACGGCGGAAGGAAGCTGGAGACATTGCAGCAATTTCTAGTCAAATCCATTCAATCCGCAAGTGTAAACTCAAAGGCATCCGCCTTTGTCTCAACATTAGGAATAAGTTCAACATCCGTTCGGCTAACAACAATGGTAATCACTGCTTTCCCGATCGTCCTTGCATACCCGTTTTTGCAAAAATACTTTGTAAAGGGTGTTATGATAGGATCCTTAAAGGGATAACTTCTATGGCCAAAACCGGGTTCTAGAACCGGATAAAGCATAAATTAAACAAAGGGAGGAAATTTTAATGAAAAAAGGGCGTAATCGTTTATTTGCCATTGTCTTGTCCTTACTTATGGTTATTTCCATCGTACTGACAGCGTGTGGCAGTGGTACCGGTAACAATAATCAAGCTAGTACAAGCGCAGCAGAAACAACTGCTCAAGCAGCTGCCGATCCAAGTACGCAGGAACCGGAGGATTCAAAATTATCATGGCAGAAGGATACATCGCCATTCGAATTCGACCTTTACTTTTATGCAGCATGGGGTACCGGTTATCCTTGGCGCGGAAGCCAGGTTGAAAAATATATAACTGAGGCGACTGGTGTTACTCCAAATATTATTGTTCCTACAGGGAATGAGAAAGAGTACCTCAATGTTATGATTGCATCCAACGATCTACCCGATGCAATGATACTCGAATGGTACGCACCTGAAACAAAGAAATTGATTGAATCAGGAAATATTTACTCAATCGATGAACTCTCCGAACAGTATGCTCCTGAATTCATGGATATGATTCCAGAGGATGTTAAGACCTATCATAAGCAGGATGATGGAAAGCTTTATTATCTCCCGTCCTTCTTCAGTTCAAAAGAAGAGTTTGAAGAAGGTCTTGAGAAGCATAACGCAAGGCCGCTGTTTATACAGAAGGGTATCTATGAAGCACTTGGAAGCCCTGCTGTCGACACACCGGAAAGTCTGCTTCAGATGTTAAAAGACATCAAGGCAAAGTATCCCGATGTGAAGCCATTTGCAATAGAGCCTCCTATTGATGTCAATCAGGCTGGTTTAACAGGCAGCTTAACAATGCAGTATTTTACAGGTATTTTTGCTCCTGAGACTTATGGAAAAGATCAATACCTTGAAAATGATAAGATCAAATTAGTTTTTGAAAATCCAAATTATGTGGAAGCGGTTAAATTCCTTAACCAGATATATAGGGAAGGCTTGATAAGCGTTGATACCCTTATGATGAAGCATGAGAACTTTGGAGAGACGACAGATTCTGCACAGTTTGCAGTCACAGGGAGCTTCCCGATTGATATCTGGAAGACGCATAATCCTAAGGTAATGGCTTTAACCAATGATGAAGCGAAAACATACGTCCCGCTGCCGTATTTCAAGTTTAATGGTAAGGAGCCGCAGTTCGCAGGAGGAAGAGGCGCAGGCTGGGTTGCATCGATGGTAACAAAGAATGCCAAAGATCCTGGACGTATCATTCGGTACTTCCAATACGGTTGGTCTGATGAAGGTCAGATAACCAACCTGTTCGGTAAGGAAGGGGAAACGTTTGACATGGTTGACGGAATGCCCCATTACAAGCCGGAAATATTGAAGGAAATGGAAACCGATGCTGCCAACTTCTCTAATAAGTATGGGTTCGAACAGAGACTTGTTATGTGGAGATCTAAGTGGGGAGGATGGCAAAAGATCGCGATGGCTCCACAGAGCTTTGCCGATTATCTGAAGTCTGTCAGTGGCTATGGTGTGGATGTATGGAATCTTGGCCTCGACAGTCTGGATCCTGATCCTGCCTCCAATGAAGGTGTAGCTTATGCGAAGATCAAGAATATCTGGAACAAGTACCTTGCAAAAATGGTTCTTGCCGAAAATGATGCGGACTTTACCGCTGCATATGAAGCAGGGATGAAAGAGATTCAAGATGCGGGTCTTGAAAAGGTAAAGGATATTATGACACAAAATCACCTGAAGGATGTAGCTAAGAAGCAAGGCAAGTAATAAGCTTCATAGAAGGCCAAAACAAGCGAGGTTGTTACGACAGCCTCGCTTGGCTTTATATACAGGAAGATAATTTGAACCCGAAGTGTTATAACAAATACAGACAGGAGAAGAAACTTATGGAACATCCTTTTCACCTTCGATATAACAGCGCGGCAGAAGTATGGCATGACGCAATGCCGCTTGGTAACGGCAGGCTTGGTGCTATGGTTTACGGACACACCGGCAAAGATCGGATTCAGTTGAATGATGACTCGCTTTGGTATGGTACATTTATGGATCGCAACAATCCTTCCCTCAAGGAGAAGCTTCCGGAAATACAGCGGCTCGTGCTCTCGGGTGACATTTACCATGCCGAGGAACTCATCATGCAATACATGGCAGGCACACCGGAATGTATGCGTCACTACACGTTATTGGGTGAACTGGATATTGCTCTGAATCAGCATTTGCCCTTTGC
>JAEZLF010000167.1 GCA_023435925.1 Bacillota bacterium | reverse complement strand
TGAGCTACCATTTTGCAGGAAGCACCTCGGATTGCGAGTTTTCGGTGATCAACAGTGTGGAGGCACTGGAGAGATACCCCTCTATTAAGCTTACCACCTACAAAAGTCCTAACTCCTTCGTCACAAGACTCAAACAGGCCTCTTACACCACTTATGCTTTTCATGGGAATGAAGGCAAGTTCTATGACCGTAATCTGGCATTCAGAAGATTCGGCTTTGATGAGTTTTACGATATGATCGATATGAATTTGAAGCATGTCGGTTGGGGAGCTCCGGATGCGGATGTTTTTCGATTTGCGCTTGAAAAGTCGAAAGAGATAACGGGGCCCTTCTTGTCTTATATCATCACAATGACCAGTCACGGACCTTTCAACAGTGCATCGAATTACTATAATAATCCGAATTATGATGACATAACAGATAAAAAGGTGAAGCAATATTATAACTCCATGTCCTATGTGGATGAATCGATCGAGAGCTTTGTACAATCGGTCAAAAAGGAGTACGATAACGCATATATATTCATTTTTGGGGATCATACTCCCAAAATTGAAAGCAGTGAATACGTACAGGCCGATGTGATGATGGAGGATAAAATACACGAATTTGTGCCCTTTTTTATCATCACACCGGATAACAGAGCTTACAGGGAGTCGAAAATTGTTGCATCGTTTCTGGATATTGCGCCCACAGCGCTATATGCTTCCGGCATTTCATTCAGCATCCGGTCGGATGGTTCCAATTTGCTGGAACCCGGCGGAGAACATGAAAAAATTCCCCACAGGCATACCCGGTGGGATAGGGCGCAATTGTATGAAATTATTACGAGGGTACTGAAGGATAGATGGCAGCATGTAAATAAAACAGACTAACGGGTTATATATACGCAGCTTAATGGAAAGGATATTATTAGATATATGATAGACAGAGAAATAAATGGGAACACGCAATCCTTGAAAGCTTCCACACTGGATGAACTCAAGGCGCTATACGAAATCGAGCCGGATGGCGGCAGCTTCCTGCCGGAGCTTCTTGCCAGCACTCTTGCTGCGATTTCGTGTAATATCAATCGTGAGATTGCCGTATATATCAACCGAAAAGGAGCCGTTCTTGATATCAGTATCGGCGACAGCAGTACGGTTACGCTTTCACAGGTGGAAGGCCGCAGAAACAAGATGAGACTTTCAGGTGTCCGGTGCATACATACCCATCCGAATGGAGAATCCGGTCTGTCATCGGTAGATATCAATTCTTTGCTTGTATTGAACATGGACGCTATGGCTGCAGTCGGCGTTCAGGAAGGACAGATTACAGGAATCAGTGCGGCATTGCCGAAGGCAGGCAGAGATGGAGCGTGGGAAGGTGCAGAAATATTTGGCCCTTTCAGAGAATGCAGGGATATGAATTTCCTGCTTGAGTTGATTCAGGATAGGGACAGAGCTCTGCCCGCCCAATCGGAAAACCTGCAGGTTGCGCAGGAAAAGGCTATACTTGTGGGCCTGGAGTTGATCGGAAGCTCCCAGAGCGGATCAGAAAACGAAGCTGAGAGGTCGCTGGAGGAGCTTGGTGAGCTGGCGCATACTGCAGGACTGGTTGTGCTGGATTCGGTATTACAGAGACGACCGGCCAGGGATACCGCATTTTATGTGGGGCGCGGCAAGGTTGAACAGCTGAGCCTTATGCGTCAGTCTCTGGGCGCTGACACACTGGTCTTTGACGAGGAGCTTTCAGGTGCCCAGATAAGAAATATTGAAGAACTGACCGGTGCAAAAGTATTGGACAGGACGATGCTGATTCTGGATATTTTCGCACAGAGAGCAAGATCAAGTGAAGGAAAGCTGCAAGTAGAACTGGCGCAGCTGAAGTACCGGCTGCCGCGTCTGACCGGACTGGGTGGTCAGCTTTCCAGACTGGGAGGCGGAATCGGTACAAGAGGCCCGGGTGAAAAGAAGCTGGAGGTTGACAGACGGCATATCCGAAGGAGAGTACGCGCGCTGGAGGAAGCTTTGGACAATATTACAAAGCGAAGGGGGCTGTCACGGGAAAGCAGACGCCGTAATGCAATGCCGACCGCCGCACTGGTGGGATATACAAACTCCGGTAAATCAACCCTGATGAACAGGTTGTGTAAAACTGATGTTTTTGCGGAGGATAAGCTTTTTGCTACACTTGATCCAACTACGAGAAAGCTGGTTTTACCTGATGGAAAGGAAATATTGCTGGTTGATACGGTGGGATTTATCCGTAAATTGCCTCATGAACTGGTAGAGGCCTTTAAATCCACTTTGGAAGAAGCCGTTTCAGCAGATCTGCTGCTACATATTGTTGATATGTCCGATGATGAAGCGCAAGAGCATATCAAGGTGACGGAGGATCTGCTTCACAGCCTTGGTGCAGGAGGAAAGCCGGTTTTAATGGTCCTGAATAAGCTGGACAAGGTAACCGACCAGGAAAGGAAAGCTGCTTTGAAATATCATGCAAACACTTTAGAGGTATCTGCGCTGGATGGCTCCGGCATTGTGCAGCTGCTGTCCGCAATAACCGAAGCTCTTGCGCCGGATGAGGAAGAAATTACTCTGCAAATCCCATATCATGCCGGGTGGGTCATGCCTTACCTGCATGAAAACGGGAGCATTCTAAGCCAGGAATATCAAGAAGAGGGGATATTTACTAGAGTTAGGTTAAAAAGGACGAGGGTCGAAAAAGTACGAGAATATGTTATTTCATGAGGAGTATTGTTAATAATCCGTAAAGAAATATACATTTGAGTCATTAAGAACATTGAATAAATTTTTAAAATGGGATATCATAATAGTAAATAACGGATATGTCGGAAGTGATATGAAACGGGCATTCCGAGAGAAAGGAAGGGACCTATTATGTTAGTCAGAAACTGCGCAGGGGGCATTGTCTTCTGCGGAAGCAAAGTTTTTCTCCTCAGGAATGAAAAGGAGGAGTGGGGATTCCCCAAGGGTGTTATTCGAAGCGGTGAATTGCCAAACGAAGTAGCACTGATGCGAGTGAAGGATGAAGGCGACATTGCGGCCGAAATAGTTTCTACAGCTGGGCATACTAATTATGAGTTCTTTTCTGTAACACGTCAAAAACCGGTTTGTAACAAAATCATCTGGTATATCATGAAGTCAAACAACCATTACTACAAAATTAAGAATAACGAAAAAATCACGGATGCGGGGTACTTTGAAATTGATGAGGCCATGAGGATGGTGACTTACAGTCAGGACAAGGCGCTTTTAAACCTGTCCTACAGGCGATTTAAAGAGAGCACTTCAGTAGCCGTTTAGCAATATGGTATTTTTCATTGCGGAATAATATTTTATTTATACAAAACAAATGATAGCGGGACAGCCTGCTATCATTTGTTTTGTAAGTGCAGGAAACTGGATGGTCTCATAATCACGTATTACAAGTAAAGGAGAATTGAATGCGTAAGGAATACTTTACGGTTTCCGGTGAAGCTACTGCAGAACTGGAAGAAAAAAAATCACGATTTATTGCAACCGTAAAGCCTGTCACATCGGAAGAGGATGCATATGGCTTTATCAATGGGCTGAAGTCGAAATTCTGGAATGCCACTCACAATGTATATGCATACTATATCTGCGAGAATCAACTATTTCAAAAATTCAGCGACGACGGCGAACCGTCCGGTACAGCCGGCCTTCCTGTGCTGGAAGCGATGAAGAAGCTCAATGTGGAGGATACTGTCATCGTGGTAACCCGTTATTTCGGAGGGACTCTGCTTGGCGCTGCAGGGCTGGTCAGAGCTTATGGCAAATGTGCGGCGATGGGCATTGAGGCTGCAGGAATCGTCAAGCGTCAATGTTGCATTGAAGCGGGAATTGCGCTGGATTATTCACTGCTGGGGAAAATACAGGCCATTATCGCTTCGAAAGGCTACAAAGTAAAAGACACGGTCTATGGACAGGATGTTGACATCTATGTGTACGTACCTGTGGATGAATTTGATGCATTTTCCGAACTGCTGACAGAGGCAACAAATGCAAGAGCCTTTGTTTATGCAGGAGAAAAGTCTTATATTACAACTAACATTCCTTAACTAAATGGATATGTTGGCAAGGATTGAAAACTCTATTCTGGCAGAATCCGATATTGCGTGACTAAATTGGTTGAGACAGCAGGTATCGGGCTTATCCTTTGATGATATGACAGGCAGGTCAATAACGAATTCACAGCCTTGTCCCTGTTCACTGTTGACCTTTATATTTCCTTGGTGGAGACCGACGTAGGATTTAACGAGGGAAAGTCCGATCCCGCTTCCTTCATTTTCAACAGAGGGACAATATCCGGTCTGAATGAATCGGTTGAATATCTTTTCCTGACTTTCAGCAGGGATGCCTATGCCTGAATCCTTAACAGATATATAAACCCTCCCTTCCGACGAATAGGCGGATACCGTGATTGTTCCACCGGACGGAGTGAACTTAATGGCATTGGACAGCAGGTTTAGCATAATTCGCTCGAATTTTTCAATGTCAACAGCAGTATTCAGCACTTCAGAAGGTTTCTTGTAATTCAGCCTGAGCTGCTTCTGGAGTGCGTATGGCATTACAGACTGTATAATTTCTTCTATCAATAGGAAAAGGTCGCAGAAGACAGGTGACAACGTCAAATAACCACCTTCCATTTTACTCAGATCAAGAAGATTATTTGTAAGGCGCAGCAGCCGATAGCAATTATATTTCATTACCGTTAAATTCTTGTTGAAATGAATGTCATTCTCTGCCTGCTTGTGCTCCTTTGCCTCTATGAGCTGTATGGCGCCAAGAACGACGCTCAACGGAGTCTTCAATTCATGCGTCATGTTCGTAAAGAATTCAGCGTTTCTTTTACAGCTCTCAGAAAGCGCATTCAGCTTTTCCTGTAATGCTTTTTCATTCATAGAGTATCTCCGCCTGCTCCTTCTGAAGACCAGAAACAATGCCCCATACGCCAGCAGCAGAATTGTGAATAAAACGGAAGCCACTAATACATACCAGTTATCCATATTAAGCACACCCTTTATCTTTTAAGCAGTATATGATATCATATACGTGCAGTACGAACAGATTTTATGGAAAATTGGATTCAAATGTGATACCATAAAATACCAATAACATACTATATAATTATTTCTTGGCTGTAAATATATTTTCCGTAATGTGGAAATAAGTTTTAAATACTGGAGGTATTCATATGTCAGGCCATTCAAAATGGGCAAATATTAAAATCAAGAAAGGCAAATCAGACGCACAGCGCGGCAAGGCATTCACAAAGCTCGGAAGAGAAATTGCCATAGCTGTTAAATCAGGAGGAGCCAATCCGGATGCCAATTCAAGACTTCGGGATGTTATCGCGAAAGCAAAAGCTGCCAATATGCCAAATGACAATATTATGAGAAGTATAAAGAAGGCTGCCGGTGAAGGAGAAGGTGACAGCTACGAGGAAATCACCTATGAAGGATATGGCCCGGGCGGAGTAGCTGTTATCGTAGAAGCGGCAACAGACAACAGGAATAGGACAGCAGGGGACGTCAGGCATTACTTTGATAAGTTTGGAGGAAACCTGGGACAGACCGGCAGCGTATCGTTCATGTTCAACAAAAAAGGCGTTATTCTGATTGAAAAGGATGACAAAATCGAAGAAGATAATCTGATGATGGAAGCTCTTGAAGCAGGAGCTGAGGACTTTTCCACCGAAGAAGAGTATTTTGAGATCACCACAGAGCCCAATGACTTCTCCAAAGTGAGAATTGCACTGGAGGATAAAGGCTACGAATTCATTGAAGCCGAAGTATCCATGATACCCACCGTCATGACCAAGCTCACCGATGCGAAGCAGATTGAGTTCATGGATAAGCTCATTGACAACCTCGAGGACATGGACGACGTCCAGAACGTCTACCACAACTGGGAGCAGGAAGAGTAGGGCTAGAATCTGTCTAGAGACTGGGTTTGCGGTGGTTTTAGGTAAAGTTGAGTTATGATATACATCTCAAAAAGTTCATGAGTTAGGATATATGTTGGAAAACTGATTTGTGAATTATGGATGTACTGCTTGTACACCATATTTGAACCTTCTATGTATGTTTATCGAAAGATTACATTGCATAGGAGGTTTTGTTATGTTGTTAGCGAAGGAAGTTTCAAAACAACTTGATGTAGTAGTCAATGTGAACTTTTACCAGCCCTATAATGTCAAAAGCATTGTTGTATTAGCTGTTCAAGATTTGACGAACATATTGTCTATTTGTTGCATGTCCATAATGTTTAGGTCCACATAAGAATTCCTTTGAAGAATTGACCGTCTGGGAAATTATTGATATCATTTATTGCAGAATAGTTGGAAAATGCGAAGTAAGGGTAATCTAGTTTTTTCGATAGAGGTGAATGAATTATGGAACATAAATATATGAAATCGGAACGAGGTACAGTACATTATTGGATAAATAGAAACTCTGAGGATAGAGCACGATGTATTGTCTTTACTCATGGTTTAACCGCAAACCATATTATGTTTGAAAAACAAGTGGATTACTTTTCAGACGGGTACACCGTCATTACTTGGGATGTTCCCTTACATGGAGAATCCCGCCCTTATAAAAACTTTTCCTATGAAAATACAGCAACTGAATTAAAAGAGATACTTGATGCTGAGAACATCGGCCAGGTCATTTTGGTCGGAATGTCAATGGGCGGATATCCAAGTCAAGAATTTGCTGTGCGGTATCCTGACAAGGTATTGGCATTTATCGCCATAGATACCACTCCTTTCGGTAAGGATTACTATTCACGCTCTGACAAATGGTGGCTTAAGCAAGTTGGACCGATGGCTAAATGGTTCCCTGATAAAATTCTGCGAAGGAGTATGGCAAAATCCGTATCTAGAACGCGTTATGCTTATGATATAATGCTCAAAATGCTTTCGCCTTTAAGTAAGGCAGATATTATCGAACAAATGGATATTGCTTATGGAGGTTTCCTCAAGGAAAACAGAAATGTTAAATTAAATTTTCCAGTTCTCATATTGCTTGGAGAGTATGATAAAACAGGAAAGGTAAGACAATACTGTGAAGCGTGGGCAAAGCAGGAGGGCTATCCGTTACATATCATAAAGGGCGCCGCACATTTCTCCAACGCAGATAACGCTGAAGATGTCAATCGTGAAATTAGTAGTTTCATTTGTGGATTATCTGCATAATGTGTTGCTGAGTTGGTTCATAATCTTTATAAAAAACGCACCTTGCATCAAATCCATAATACATACATTAGGGAGGGACAGAAATGAAAAAATTGCGGATTTCAAGTACCGTTATTTTGTCTATTGCTATAGTAGGATTTGTATTGAGGCGTTTTGTCGTCTCGTTTCCCGACTGGTTAGTGCGTATAAATGGCGTACTCATGTTGGTCGCTATCTTTCTTACAGTATTTAGTACAGTAAAAAATTATAATGAGCAAGAAATAAATAATGATAATAGCATATTTGGGTTGGAATGTTAAGGAACATTATATGAAATCTTGGTTCTCTGGACTTAAAATCCTGCGGCAACCCTTAAGGACTGAAGACATCTTTTTTGGACGAGGGCATGAAAGCCACATTATTATACCAGTAGTAAGAAAATTCTAGAAAGAGGATATTTTATTTAATATTCATAAACTGACCCCCATGATATCATGGTTATGTAGAGTAATACATATTAAAAAGGAGGATTCAGTTATGAGATTCACAAAGATCTGTTCACTTCTATTGGCCGTTATGATGATTTTTTCATTGATGGCAGGATGCGGCAGCAAAACCGAACCGGTTTC
>JAEZLF010000144.1 GCA_023435925.1 Bacillota bacterium | reverse complement strand
GTTGTGGGCAAGTATGAAAAGCCGGTGCACACCGTTATATGTGAAATCAAAGTGACCGTCCCGGTAGAATGCCGGCGGTAATTTGGGTGGTACCGCGTGAACAAGTTTCCTCTCGTCCCATATTTTTGGGATCGGGAGGTTTTTTTTTAGGCATTAAGCGGATTATAAAAGCTGACGATGTCGTTGGTTATGATGATGCGTTAGCTTTATGATAGTGTAAGCTTTATGATGGCGTTGACGTTGCAGTATGGATATAAATAAGGAGGCAGTTATGTACAAAAAAGTTTCTACAGATTTAAAATTTGTCGAACGTGAAAAAGAAGTTCTGCAGTATTGGAAGGAACATCAGATTTTCAATAAGAGCCTGACATTCAGAGACGGCTGTGAAGCATTCACCTTCTATGACGGTCCGCCGACGGCAAATGGAAAGCCGCATATTGGACATATTATCACACGCACAATAAAGGATACTATTCCAAGATACAAGACCATGAAGGGCTATAACGTGCTCAGAAAAGCCGGATGGGATACCCATGGGCTGCCTGTTGAGCTGGAGGTTGAAAAGCTTCTCGGTATTAACGGGAAACCTGAGATTGAAAAGTATGGGGTGGAACCCTTTATCCAGAAATGCAAGGAAAGTGTATGGAAATACAAGCACGAATGGGAGGAAATGAGCGACCGTGTCGGCTTCTGGGCGGATATGGAGGATCCCTATGTCACCTATAATAACACTTATATCGAATCGGAATGGTGGGCGTTGAAACAGATTTGGGATAAAGGGCTTTTATACAAGGGCCATAAAATCGTTCCCTACTGTCCTCGCTGCGGCACATCCCTTTCAAGCCATGAGGTTGCACAGGGATACAAGGACGTTAAAGAGACCTCTATATTTGTGAAATTTAAGGTAAAGGGAGAGCCCGGTGTTTATCTGATGGCCTGGACAACGACACCCTGGACGCTGCCTTCCAATGTAGCGCTTACGGTCAATCCGGATGAAACCTATATCCGGGCAAAATGTGGGGAGGAGACCTATATTCTGGCAGAAGCACTGGCAGCAGATGTGCTGAAGGGCGAATACAACGTTGTTTCAAGCTGCAAAGGAAGCCAGCTCTACGGAATGGAATACGAGCCGCTCTTTGATTTTGCAAAGGTTGATAAGAAGGCATACTATGTGGTATGCGACAAATTTGTCACCTTAACGGACGGCTCCGGTATTGTTCACACGGCTCCTGCCTTTGGTGAAGACGATGCCAAGGTGGGAAGGGACAATGACCTTCCTTTTGTACAGCTGGTTAATGAGCAGGGAGAATTTATTGAAGAAGTCACCCCATGGAAGGGTATGTTTGTAAAGACAGCCGATCCGCTTATCATCAAGGATCTGACTGAGAGGGGGCTGGCATACAAGCTTCTGGATTATGAACACTCCTATCCGTTCTGCTGGAGGTGTGACACACCTTTGCTTTATTATGCACGTGATACCTGGTTTATCAAAATGACAGCAGTGAAGGATAAGCTGATAAAGAACTGCAACAGCATTAACTGGTATCCGGATAATATACGGGAAGGCCGCATGGGCAACTTCCTTGAGAATGTTGTGGATTGGGGTCTCAGCCGTTCAAGATACTGGGGCACACCACTGCCGATATGGGAATGCAGCTGCGGGCACCGGCATCTGATTGGCAGCATTGCCGAGCTTCAGGAGATGGGATCGGGTGTACCGGATGACATCGAATTACACAAGCCTTTCATCGACGAGGTACAGATCAATTGTCCAAAATGTTCCGGCAAGATGAAAAGGGTTTCCGATGTAATTGACTGCTGGTTTGATTCAGGAGCTATGCCTTTTGCCCAATGGCATTATCCTTTTGAGAATAAAGAAAAGTTTGAAGTGAATTACCCTGCGGACTTTATCAGTGAGGCGATTGACCAGACCAGAGGCTGGTTCTATACACTGCTGGCCATATCGACGCTGCTGTTTGACGAGCCTGCTTTTAAAAATGTTATTGTGCTTGGCCATGTCAATGACAAGGACGGACAGAAGATGAGCAAGCACAAAGGAAATGTTATAGACCCGTGGACTGTACTGGATAAGCAGGGAGCCGATGCTGTACGCTGGTATTTCTACACTGGCAGTGCACCCTGGCTGCCAAGCCGTTTCTATGAGGAAGCTGTGAGTGAGAGCCAGAGAAAATTTATGGGTACACTTTGGAACACCTACGCTTTCTATGTACTATATGCCAATATTGATCAATTCAACCCGACGGAATATAAGCTGGAGCAGGAAAAGCTTGCGGTAATGGATAAATGGATCCTGTCAAGGTTATACACATTGATCAGCAGAGTTGACAAGAACCTTGAAAATTACAGAATCACAGAATCTGCAAGGGATATACAGGATTTTACGGATGATCTGAGCAATTGGTACGTAAGAAGATGCAGAGAACGTTTCTGGCAGAAGGATATGAACCAGGACAAGATCAATGCCTATATGACTCTTTACACGGTACTGGCAGAGCTTGTTAAAACTGCTGCTCCTTTTGTACCGTTTATTACAGAGGAGATTTACGGCAATCTGGTCAGGAACGTGGACTCAAAAGCGCCTGAAAGTGTTCATTTGTGTGATTTCCCGACGGTAGATGAAAAATACATTGACACTGAGCTGGAAAATTATATGGATAAGGTGCTCAAGCTGGTCGTTCTGGGACGCGCATGCAGAAATACTGCAAACATCAAGAACCGCCAGCCGATCGGCAAAATGTATATCAAGGACAATGGTGAATTGCCGCTGATGTACAGGGAATTGGTAGCTGATGAACTGAATATCAAGGAGATTTTGTTTACTGATGATGCAGAACACTTTACCACTTATAAATTTAAGCCTCAGCTTCGCACTCTTGGACCAAGGTATGGCAAATTGGTACCCAAGATAGGTGAATATCTGTCGGGTGTCGATGGCAATGAGTTTATGAACCGTTTCAACAAAGACGGAAAGGTGTCTTTCGAACTGGAGGGTACGTCAGTAGAGCTGGAATTGTCGGATGTACTGGTGGAAACTGCTCAAAAGGAAGGATTTGTATCGGAGAGTGATAGAGATATCACTGTAGTGCTGGATACAAATCTTACAGAGGAATTGCTGGAAGAAGGCTTCGTCAGAGAAATCATCAGTAAGCTGCAGACCATGAGAAAGGAAGCCGGCTTTGAGGTGCTGGATCATATCAGGGTCTACTATGGTGAGAATGAGAAGGTTAGTGCCATATTCCAACGCAATAAAGCCCTTATTAGCGAAGAGGTTCTGGCGGAGGAGCTTCTGCCGTCATCAGGCGAAGGGTATAGCAAGGAATGGAATCTGAATGGAGAAAAGGTCGGCTTCACTGTGGTCAAGGTATAAAACAGTGAAATCCTGCTAATTTAAAGGAGATGCAGCGACATGATCAGAATGAATGTCAGCCTTGGCGACAGAGGGTATCCCATATACATTGCACCGGATTTTTCCGGGCTTGGGAAAGCATGTACCAAAGCAGGTCTCCGTGGCAAAATGATGATTGTCACAGATGATAATGTTGAAAAACAATACTGTGACGAATGCACAGAAATATTTGCCGGTTCCGGATTTCAGGTATTCCGCCACGTAATACGGGTCGGTGAAAGAAGTAAGAACCTTGAAACGATAGCTGAAATTTACAGACAGTTGATTTCTCTAAATCTAGACCGGAGCTCTGTGCTGGTAGCACTGGGTGGAGGCGTTGTCGGCGATATTACAGGCTTTGCAGCCGCAACCTTTATGAGGGGTATTCCGTTTATACAGGTACCTACCAGCCTCCTTGCCCAAGCGGACAGCAGCATAGGCGGAAAAACAGGTGTAGACTTTGAGGGCAGTAAGAATATGATTGGCGCATTCCATCAACCGCGTTTCGTATTTATTAACGTCAATACGCTGAAAACACTACCTGAGAGAGAAATGAGGGCAGGTCTTGCAGAGGTGATCAAGCACGGTCTGATTATGGACGCGGACTTTTACGAGTATATTGACAGTAATATGGATAAGATTTTCACCTATGAAGCAAATACACTGCAATATATTACAAAATTGAACTGTTCTATTAAGGGGAAAGTGGTGGAACTGGATGAGCGGGAGGGGGGCCTTCGCGGTATCCTCAATTTTGGACATACCATTGGACATGCAGTGGAGAGCGCTTCGGAATTCTCTATGCTTCATGGAGAGGCTATATCCATAGGCATGGCGGGAGCGTACAGACTTGCACAGAAGCTTGGTATGGCGGACGAAAATGTGTTGGGAAAGGTGGAAAATACGCTAAAAAAAGCTGAACTACCAATAAATGCGCATGGGTTGGATAAAGAAGCAATTTTTCAAAGAATGTTCCACGATAAAAAGCTAAAAGACGGCAAACTGAACTTTGTACTTCCGAAAGGCATCGGAGAAGTCATACAATGTACTGTTGATAACACGGATCTTATCAAAGAAGTACTGAATGAGCTTATCATGTGAGCTTATCCCGGATTCATTTGGGTTGCATAGGCGAGCAGCAAGCTTTAGCTTGCGACCAGCCCCGACATAAGCGTTTAGAAGGATTACGGCAGATGACCTTTCACGGTTGTCTGCTTTTTTTTCTCCTGCTTTGGAATGACTTTTTTCAGATCAATCAATAGAAGTAATGAGAAGTGGCAATAATAAATAAAATAGCAAGTGATGCGGAGGTTGGATTGATCTGTTCGGCAGAAATAGAAAATTTAAGATACTAAACAGAAAGCTGGAGCAATTGGCGCTGAGTATGGAAAAATCCAAAATTGCCGATTATGTCTATTATCTGGATCATCCCAAAAAAATGATGATTTCAAATTTTGTGGCAGGCCTGGCAAGAGGATTTGGTGCTGCAATCGGATTTACAATACTGGCTGCGGTGATTGTCTACCTTTTACAGTGGATTGTCCGATGGAACCTTCCATTTATAGGTGAATTTATTAGTGAAATCGTTAATATTGTCGAAAACAACTTGAGAAGTGTGGGAGGTAAAACAGGTGTATAAAAACGGAACAGAGTATTACAAAGCTTTATTGGAGAAACGGCTTGGAGAGATCGATCATACGATACAAATGATGAAGGAAAATGGTGATGCCCAACAGGACAAATATTCTCCAACAGAGCTTTCCAACTATGACAATCATCCGGCTGAAATAGCAACGGAGCTTTTTCAGGTTGAATTAAATTCCGCGCTGAAGGTACATGAAAAAGGAATGCTTCAGGATATCCGAGATGCTCTGAAAAGAATCGAAAACGGTACCTATGGCATCTGTGCTCATTGCGGGGCGGAAATTCGTGCAGAACGGCTGGAAGTGATCCCATACGCCAGATTGTGCATAGAATGTGAGGACTCCATGGAGGATGAACCGGCACGGAAATTTAAGGGAAGGGCAAATGAGGAACGAGTATTGGACGCTCCCTTAGGCCGCAAATATCTCAATAAACAGGAAGATGATGAACATGAAGGAATGGATCAGCTGAATGACCTGATGAAATACGGATCCTCTGACAGTCCGCAGGATTTGGGTGGGTATCATGATTATGATGAATTTTTTACCAATGAGACAGACCGGCAAGGAATTGTTGATGATATGGATCGTATTTCAAATGACGAATATAAGCGTCAGCTTCCGGATTAAACAGTTTTTTATAAATATTTACAAATAATAAAACAAAAAAGATTGAAAGTTTGATACCATTAAAGATATAATCAATTATGTGTATAGCCGGGTAAACCAAACAATCCTGTATGATCATAACCAGGGGGTAAAATGAGGCTGAGGTCAAAAACTATCCTATATGCAGTTACAGTTTTTAGTGTGCTTTTTTTAGAAAGCATTATCGTTTTTGCTGCGTCAGGAGATTCACCCGGAACACAGAATGTTGTAAATTACAGCTCTGAATGGGATTATCCTCCCTACAAGTATATCGATGATTATTCATTGACCGGTTTCGATATTGATCTTACAAAGCTAATATTTCGGGACGATGATCATAATTTAGTATTTTCCGTTGATGACTGGAACAGTGTTTATGATGATCTGATCAATAACAGAATTGATACTTGTGGAATGTTGGCAATCAATGAAACAAGAAAGAAAGAAGTGTTATTTAGTGATGTAGTTTCTGATGCCTATATTTCCATTTATTCAAAGATTTCTTATAACGGTAAAGAAATAAAAGAGCTGAAGCTTGAGGAGCTTGGAAAATATAAAATTGGTGTTGGTAAAGGACAGTACTCTGAAGATATTTTGATAAATAAATTAGGGATAAAACCATACAAAACCTATAATACCATTGAGGATGCAGTAAAGGGACTGAAAAACGAGGAAGTTGAACTACTTTTTGAGAATCAGCAGGTTGTGAATTATTTGTTAATACAAAATGATTTGGTATCGGCTTTTGAAACGGAGGTAGGCAATCTTTTCCCGGTGGAATTGGCCTACGCAATCAGCAAAAGCAGGCCTGACCTTGTACAATACATCAATAAAAGGCTCAATGAGCTTAAGGGCTCAGGTGCATACGAAGAGCTTTACCAGAAGTATTTCTATACTCATTCCTCCTACTATTATGCAAGACAGCGTAATACAGTGATTGTTTCAATACTATCTGTACTGACGATTGTGACAGTGGTATCTGCCCTACTTCAAATGTATATTTCCGGACTGAAGGGAAGACTCCTCCGTGAACAGGGATTCTCAAAGAGTATCATTGATAATGCCAATACGTTGATTATTGTTTGCAACATTGATGGGACCATTGTCTTGTTTAACGAATTTGCCCAGGAAGTTTCCGGCTATCGTGCAGAAGAAACAGAAGGAAAAAGGATCGATGAGATAGCTTTTCTTAATGAAGAAAGCAATGCAGGTAAACAGATTTTTGACTGCATATCAGGAGAGTTTGTCTTGAACAACCTTGAGTTCTGTCTTGTTACAAGAGACCGGAAACCGATCCACACGCTCTGGAATATGGACGTTATAAAAGATGAGACAGGTGAACCCGTTAATATCGTTGCAATGGGTATCGATATCACAGAACGAAAAAACAATGAATACAGGCTCAGAGAAAGCTATCAGGAACTGGAAGCGATACATGAGGAACTTGTGGCGACAGAAGAAGAATTGAAGCAGCAGTACGATGATCTGAAAACCAGGGATAAGGAACTGAAACGCAGCGAAGAACGCTACAGATTAGCTGTTGAGGGAGTCAATGACGGTATATGGGATTGGGACGGCAAGTCCGGCAGACTCTTTATGTCAAAACGCAGTTGCTTAATCATGGGTTTTGATCCGAATAAAGAAAGCACAACAATTGAAGAGTGGTTTGGAATGGTTTCAAGAGAGGATCTGGATAAATTTGTGAAGGAATTTAATGAGTACATAACAGTACCTCAGAAAAAGCACTTTCAGATCGATTACAGAATTAAAGCTGCAGATGGCGGGGATAGGTGGATACGAACAAGAGGAATAGCTATTTGGGATGATAGCGGGATACCTGTCAGAATGGCCGGCTCTAATACGGATATTACAGAGCAAAAGCTTTCGGATGAAAAAATACATCGTTTGGCATATTATGACACTATGACTGGCTTACCCAACAGAGCTTTACTGGAGGACCGGTTTGTTATTGCAGCAGCGAATGCGCAGCGCAAAAGCAGGATGGTAGCTGTTTATTTTCTTGACCTTGACAATTTCAAGTCGATAAATGATACACTGGGTCACTCCTTTGGTGATCAGCTACTACTAAATGTCGGGGAGCAGCTTAAGCATAAATTAAGGAAGAGTGATACCATAGCCCGCCTTGGCGGCGATGAGTTTATCATGCTCCAGACAAGTGTCAAAGAAATGAATGAAGTGTATCATCTTGCAGCCAGGCTGCTTGACATTTTCAAGCAACCCTGGATACTGGATGACCGTGAATTTTATATTACCGCAAGTATAGGAATTTCTATATACCCCAATGATGGAGGGAATCTTCATGAGTTGATGAAAAATGCGGATGCCGCTATGTACAGGGCAAAAGAGACTGGAAAGAACAACTTCAAAATTTATACAGAGGAACTGAATTTGCGAATAATGGCAAGAATGGAGATAGAAAGCAATCTGAGAAAGGCATTGGAAAAGAACGAGTTCCTCCTATATTATCAGCCCCAGATCGATTTAGCTACTGGCAGGATTGTCAGCCTTGAGGCACTGATTCGATGGTTCAACCCTTCTTTGGGATGGGTAGAACCGGATGAGTTCATTCATATAGCAGAAGAAATAGGCCTTATCAATTCAATTGGTGAATGGGTATTGAAGGCTGCATGTGAGCAGATTGCATTGATGCATGCCAAGGGGTTTGACGATGTGAAAATGGCTGTTAATCTCTCTGCAAGGCAGTTTCAACAGTCCAATCTGATAGAAATTATATCAGGAATTATTAAAAATACGAGTGTTAAGCCAGAATGGCTGGAACTGGAGATAACCGAAAGTGCTGCCATGAATAATTTGGATCAAACCATTTCTATTTTACAGAGTATGATGGATATAGGAATCAGCATTTCACTGGATGATTTCGGGAAAGGATATTCGTCTCTGAATTACTTAAAGGTACTGCCCATCGACAAGTTAAAAATGGACAAAACCTTTGTACATGATATTACTACCAGCTCCAAACAACGAGAGATAGCAAAAGCCCTTATCCTGCTGGCTCACAACATGGGACTGACCGTAACGGCAGAAGGTGTTGAAAATACCAGCCAATTGGAATTCCTGAATCATGTGAATTGCGATTTTGCACAAGGTTACCTGTTCAGTGAGCCCAGACCTGCACATGAACTGACAATGACATCCTATAAGGACTGCATGTGAGTAACATAAGCGAAATGAGATACTACAAGCAGTATAAGTGTCATAATAGAAGCCTTAGAGCGCTAATGGCTGTTAATAGTATTATTAAGTAACGAAAGACCTTTTCATTTAATTTTTTAACCACAATGATTCCAATAAAAGCGCCCAGAGCAATGAACGGCAGCATGAGTCCTGCGGTCAGTAACGATTTGACGGTGATATTGTGCCATACGAAAATCTGAAGTGGAACCTTGATTAAATTGATGATCATAAAGAACCAGGCTGTTATACCCATAAAACCGTATTTATTAAAGCCTTTGGCCAGAAGATAGATGCTGAATACAGGACCTGCAGCATTACCAATCATCGATGTGAAGCCCGAAGCCGTTCCTGTTACAGCAGACAGCCAGGGCTTTGACGGGATGATCATGTTGCCTTTTCTTTCGGTATACAGAAGAATTCCAAGACAAATGATAACAATGAATGCAATCAAAGCTTTGAACTGAGTATCATTGATCATATTTCCAACCAGGGCTCCCAGAATTAAACCTGCCAGCGCCCATGGAAGGAGTTTTTTTATTTGATCCCACTGTGCGTGCCTGCGGTAATAGGAGACGGCAAAGATATCGCCTGCCACAAGCATGGGTAGCATTACGCCGGTAGACTCTTTTCCACCGAATATGCCGGCCATGATCGGTATGATGAGCATGGTAACCCCATTGACACCGGTTTTCGAAAAGCCAACCATAAAAGCGGCTATAATCAATGATATAAACTGAATGCCGGATAAATCAAGTATATTAAATAAGTCCATCGTGATGAGTCCTTTATGTGTTTTGGTCATGCGCTACAGGGGTATTATATCATGAATTTGAATGGAGATGTATGGTCAAATGAAAAAGTAACTTCCACTTTACAGAAGTAAATTTCACGTTTTCCATTTTTCCTAATTTGCAAGACTATAATCCCGAACCTGCGAAACTGGGGTGAAATTTACTTTTTCAAATGAGTAGTGGAGACATATCGCCGCGAGGTACAAAGAATCGCCGCGAGGTACAAAGAACATACTTGACATAATATCAAAAAAGACATATATTTAATTCAATATATTTAATGATAGAGGTGCGAAAATCATCAGTACCATGCCGCTAATGACAGTGCAGCTGCTGCAGGGGAAAGG
>JAEZLF010000111.1 GCA_023435925.1 Bacillota bacterium | reverse complement strand
TATGGTTTTTGTATATGTGCTGGTGTTTTTATATTCATTGCGTATACGTGTGCCAAGTCTGTCAGTCCCGCTAAAAAAAATGACAGAAGCAATATTTGGTATATGGATGGGATAATACGGTGATACTTCCATTATGTATAGACTAATAACAATACTAGAGGTAGGAGCTTGGAAAAGGAACAAATTACTAAAAAGCAATTCATCAGTATCATCATCAATTTTTTGTTAGGAAGCGCATTAGTCCTTGGAACTGGTGCGGGAGCTAAAAGAGACTCCTGGTTGGCAATTCTGGTTGGATTGGCTTGCGCTATTCTTTTTGTGAATATTTATGCCAGGATCGTTGCGTTATTTCCAGGGTATGGTTTGTATGAAATTTTGGAGATCCTTTTTGGGAAACTTGGTGGAAAAATATTTGCACTGCCGTTTATATGGTATGGATTTCATCTGGGGGCGCTGGTAATCCGAAATTTTTCCGAATTTATAGGGATTGTTACATTACCGGAGACACCAAAACTTATCACTGCCTTTTTCATGAGTGTTTTGAGCATTTGGGCAGCAAAGGCTGGAATTGAAACACTTGGCCGGTGGACGGCAATCATACTGCCTGTCGTATTGGTATCAATTTTTTTTGTTACAACTCTATTTATTCCGATCCTTGATCCAAACAACATCAAACCAGTTATGGAAAATGGTGTAAGGCCACTGATCCAACCTGGGTTTTCTTCATTTTCCTTTCCGTTTGCTGAAACGGTATTGTTTATGGCTCTGTTCGGGAGCCTTAAAAATGGAAATAAACCTTATAAAATTTACGCATGGAGCTTGCTGATTGGAGGAGGTATCGTCGTATTAGTAACACTTAGGAGTATTCTTGCTCTTGGCGATGCAAACATCTCAATCCTGTTCTTTTCTTCCTATGCCTCCGCGAGGCTGATTAATATCGGGGATTTCTTGCAAAGGATTGAAGTTTTGGTAGTATTTGTTTTCATGCTGAGTGGTTTTGTGAAGACTACCATATGCCTGCTCGTGGTATGTAAGGGAGTTGCGAAGGTTCTTAATGATGGCAGCTATCGGGAAATTATTGCTCCCATCGGGTTGCTTATGATGATGCTGTCCATGTTTGTCTACAGAAATACGAATGAAATGTTCGAATGGGCTAATAAAATTTATCCATACTACGCAATTCCGTTTCAGATCATTTTTCCATTAATCATTTGGTTTGCAGCTGAAATCAAAGCCAGTTCCAGGAACCGAAAAGGAAAGGCTTGATTTTTTTAGTCATAAAATTGGACAAAGGTAAATAGTAATAATAAAGACTTTCAAGCAACGAATGATGTGATTCGATGGGGGAAAAGCAGATGAGGAGAGCGGAAGAGCTAAATATAACGGACTGGAGCAATAACAGTCTTTTCAAAGAAATATTGCCCATGCTGTCTCAAAGGGTAGCCGCAGTAATTGAGAAAGCACTACTCTGCAGACCACTTCCGTTTAGTAAAGTTCGGCTGGAAGAGATCAGGTTGAGGGCAGACAAGCCTCTTGTTCTGCAAAATTATATCAGAGAGTGGTTTATTGATCGGAACGGGTTGCTGACAGATGCACAAGGAGACAGTTTTATTGTCAGTCCGGAGGATGTCAGAATCACATTAGAGTTGATCAGCGAGAATTCAGTCTATGCGTATCAGGAAGAAATTAATAACGGATATATTACGATAAAGGGCGGTCACCGGATCGGACTTTCGGGAAGAGTTATTGCGGAGGGCGGTTCTGTAAAAAATATGAAGGATATTTCCGGAATCAATATCCGAATTTCCAATCAGGTGCCGGGATGCTCTCAAAAGGTTCTGAGATATTTGATCAAAAGCAGTACGGATATTTACAATACATTGATTATTTCCCCTCCGCAATGCGGAAAGACCACTATTCTCAGAGATATTGCCAGGTCCTTCAGCGATGGGATCCCGGAGTACGACTTCAGAGGTATCAAGGTTGGAATTGTAGATGAACGTTCAGAACTGGCAGCCTGTTTCCGGGGCATTCCACAAAATGATGTCGGTCTCAGAACGGATATATTGGATCGATGCCCTAAAAGCATAGGTATGTCGATGCTGATCCGATCTATGTCACCGAAGGTCATCATTACGGATGAAATCGGAAATGACGGAGACCGTGAAGCAGTACAGGCTGTTCTGAATGCAGGTGTCAGGATGATCACATCCGCACATGGCTATAATATTTCCGAACTGAAAAGCAGGCGCGAAGTACTTAAAATGATGGAGGATAAAGTATTTGAAAGGTATATCGTGCTGGGAAATGCCAATGGCCCTGGAACCTTGATAGAGGTTATAGACGGAAATAACATGAAACCTTTGACGGGAGCTGGTTTATATGCTGTTTAAAATTGCAGGCAGTATCATCGTCATTTTATCATGTACGTTTTTGGGATTTATACTTTCAACGGACTGCAGGAAAAGACCTCAACAATTAAGAGAGCTGCAGAGTATGCTGCAGATGTTTGAAAATCAGATCAGCTATCTGTCGGATGTTATTTCTGAAGCCTTTGGCAGAATCAGCAGAGTGGGAAGCAGCGAGACAGGCATTTTTTTCAGCAGAACCATTGAGATTTTAAAAGAAGAGAGATCTGTAAGTGCATCTCAGGCATGGGAGAATGCAGTAAAAGAGAATATAAAAAAAACATCCCTCAACAAGGAAGATGAGGATGTGCTGCTGACCTTTGGCAAAATGCTTGGAAGCTCTGACCTGGAAGGCCAAATAAAAAATATAAGATTCACTCTTGAACAGCTCAGACTTCAGGAAAGAAAAGCTGAGGAAAGCAGAAGTAAAAATGAGAATATGTATAGAAGCCTTGGAATACTTGGAGGCATTGCAGTTGTTATTGTACTTCTTTAGGGAATAGTAAATACAAGTGAAGGGTTGTGCCTTTTATGGGGGTTGACTTGATTTTCAAAATCGCTGCAATCGGGATATTAGTCGCAGTGCTCAATCAGCTGCTGATCCGGTCCGGAAGAGAGGAGCAGGCCATGATGACAACGCTTGCGGGGCTTATCGTGGTGCTTCTGATGGTAGTTAAAGAGATTGCAGTGCTGTTCGACACAGTGAAGGTTCTGTTTAAGCTGGACTGAATAAGAGAGGATGATCCAAATGCAATTGCTGCAGATTGTCGGTATCGGCATCGTTGCAACGGTAATCATTATTATTTTGAGGATCCAAAAACCTGAAATAGCAGTTCAGGCCAGTATTATAACCGGAGTGGTCATATTTTTGCTTCTGGTATCAAAGCTATCGGCTGTCATAGAGCTGCTGGAAAGCTATGCAGACAAAGCAGACATAAAGCCGGTTTATTTCACCACAGTTTTGAAGATTACGGGTATTGCATATATTGCTGAATTCGGTGCAGAGGTATGCAGGGATGCAGGAGAATCCGCAATAGCGTCAAAAATAGAACTGGCAGGTAAGGTTACCATTGTTGTACTGGCAGTGCCTATCATAACATCCCTGTTGGATTTGGGGATCAAGGTCATGCCGTAGGTTAGGGGGGAAATCATGAAGAGTCTGCACAAAAGAAAGACAGATATACGGATTGGTATTCTCATTTGTGTATTCTTTATACTTGCATCGATAAACAGCTTCAGTCTTGCAGAAGAAGAAAAGCAACCGGATGCGAAAGTGCAGAGCGATTTAATTGAGGAACAGATACGGACAGGCGGAATCGGTTCGATTGAACAGGCACTTGATAAATATGCGGACGAAGAGAGTAAGGAATTCCTGGAGGATTATGACCCGGAAGAAATGATAAAAGATATCTCGGAAGGCAAACTGGACTTGAATTTTAAAGGAATTGTGAACAGCTGCCTGCGGATATTGTTTAAGGAACTATATCAGAACCTTTCTATTCTTATCAGGATGGCTGTGCTGATTGTGATTTGTGCGCTGCTAAAAAATCTTCAAGCTACCTTTTTGAACGACAATGTCAGTGAAATTGCCTTCTATGTATGCTATATCGTTATTGTATCCATATTGCTGGTGAGCTTCAGTACCGCAGTCAAAATGAGCAGTACAATTATTGATGAGATGGTTGGCTTTATGTACGCTACAGTGCCTGTACTGATCACACTTCTGGTATCGGGAGGCAACATTACTTCGGGAGGCATCTTCCAGCCGATTATGATTATGGTTGTGGAAGTATCGGCAACCATTAT
>JAEZLF010000273.1 GCA_023435925.1 Bacillota bacterium | reverse complement strand
CACCGAGGGGCCTTTCCTCTCCTTTATGGGAAGGCCTGCTGACCAGCTTGCCTCCCACCAGCATTTCAGTTGAAGCACCTCCGTCCAGCATGGCCGCATCCTTAGCACCGCAGTCGATCAGATACTCGGCCAGCTCCTGTCCGGTAAATCCCGCACTGTAACCGGGCTGCCTTCCATCCACCACAAGCAGCAAAACCGTACCATCCTCCCGGATACCTATCGCCGTTCTGGGGGCGCGGTTTGTCAGTACACCTACCCAGGCATCTCTTAACGGTACCACCGATTCTCCGTCCCGGACCAGCCAGCTTCCGCATTCATATGCATCGGTATGTTCACCGATCGGAGGCCGATGTGAAAGCTGTACGCTATCACCAAGCTTAATTGGAAGCTCTACCCCCGCATAACGGGCCGTATCAAAAAAAGAAATCAGCATGCCGTTTTGGGGTATTTCAGCTTCACCGGTATAGTCCGCAATCTTTGTTACTACTCCTGCTTCCACTGTCACTGTAATGTTTTTTTTGTCGGCTCTGTTATACTTTCCATAAACAGGTGTGTAGACAGCAACCTCCTTATTACCCGAAGGAGAATTGAACTTGTCTACCGGAAGGAGGCCGCTTCCTGCACCATCTCCGCTGCTACTGCTACCATCATTCCCGTTTTCGCCGCTGTTTTCAATTTCGCTATTGCCCTTCCCTTTTTCCGGTCCGTAGTATATTGTCAGCTTACTTTCAATCTCCCGCAGCGCCGCTTTTCCGTTCTCCGCCAAAAAAACAGGATACCGGCCTGTAGCAGTAGATATCAGCTCTCCGCCAATTACCACCATACCCGACGGCAGTCCAAAGTCATGAAAAAAACCGCCTGTAACAGCCGCATATGCATTTTTCCTTTCTGCCATGACACTCAGATATTCGAATCCATAGATCAAGTCATGGGAAAGTACCGGCTGAACTCTCACTCCCGGATTTTCCAGATCCACCTCCAGAATATGAATCTCTTGCTTTACGCCGTTAACCATCTCTGAGCGATGCGAATATTTCACAGGGTTTACCACTGGGACAGACGTACTCTCATTACTTTCCGAGCCCTCTGTGGTCAACGTTTCTCCGGAAGCATTCTGATCAAGTTCATTTCCGGCGTTCCTTTTCTCCTCAAACAGAAAATGCCCCGCATACATGAAAATGAGGGACATTACAAAAATAAGTGCTATGCAAATTGCTCTCCGCAGTTTATTACTCCCCGCTTGTTTCACTAACAGGTTCATCCTCCTGCATCTTCATTTTATGGACACTTCCGGCACCGGCCACGGATTGGTTGGACAACTGCTTGTAAAGTGATTCTGCAAGACCGAAGCTGCCGGTTTTGGATGCCAGCTCCATCAGGTTCTCATCCTGCATGGACTCAAAAATCTCGGTACCCGGATCCTTTTCAATCAGGTCAGACTTTATAACCGTTGCCTTCATCTGCTTATACAACATATTCAGCATAATCCCCTCAAACTCCTGACAGGCTTTCTTCAACTCCTTGTCGTCCTTGTTCTGCACCGCAGCTTCCAGCTTTTTCGCAAAGCTGTCGTCCACAGCCTGAGCTGCCGAACCTGTTACATTATTGATATAGCTGTCTATTGTACTGCCGCCGATTTTCCCGATATCCATATTATGCCCCATTCTCTTGATTTTGCATGATTATTGTGCCCATTTCCTTTTAAAGCACAGTTATTGTGCCCTATTCTCTTGCTCTGGCACAGTATTGCTCAATGGTTACCTTTTTAGATTGTTTGCAATGCCCAGCATTTCATCAGAGGACTGAATTGCCTTCGAATTCAATTCATAGGCTCTTTGAGCTACGATCAGCTTAACCATCTCCTCAACTGTTTTCACATTAGAGGACTCCAGAAAATTTTGGTTAATCAGGCTAACCTGCTCGGAATCCAGCGCCAGGATTGGTTCTCCTGCTGCCAGAGTGCCTTTGTATAGATTTCTCCCGGCACTTTCCAGCCCGCTTCTATTATCAAAATACACCAAGCCGATGGTTTGTCCTGTTGGCACTGTCAGGCCTTCCTCATCCAGGTAGCTTAATTCGCCTCTCTGTGAAACCACCAGCTTAGATAAGTTCACCTCAATCATTAGCGGCGTGCCCTCTTCATCCAGTACGGGGTAGCCGTCGGCTGTTGTAAGCATGTTACCTTCTTCGGTAATGCTAAGCTTAAAGCTGCCGTCTCTCGTATAGTTTATTTCCCCCGTCGGACCCTGCACCATGAAAAAAGCCTCGCCATCAATGAAGAAATCCAGGGGATTGCCGGTTTCCTCAGGACTGCCGGTTTCAAAGTTTTTCACCGTAGCTACCGCCGTGGTTCCATGCCCCACCTGAAGATTTACAGGTTTTCCGTTGTCAGTGATCACACGGGCTCTGTCCATTGTTTCATATAATAAATCCTTAAATTCCACACGCTCCTTTTTATAGGATGTGGTGTTCACATTCGCAAGGTTATTGGATAGTACATCCACGTTCATCTGCTGGGCAATCATTCCCGACGCCGCTGTCCATAACGCTCTCATCATAATTTAAGCCTGCCTCCTGTTTAAAAGAACCTACCTCATCATCGTATTTTCAGGTGAGTCCCGTCACTTTTTTACCTAACCGCACCCACTTCATTCACCGCTTTTTCCAATGTGGAGTCCTGAGCCTGCAATACCTTCTGATTTGCCTCGTAAGAACGCATTACTGTTATCATGTCCACCATTTCTCGGACGATATTGACATTTGAAAGCTCTGTATATCCCTGCCGGACTGTTCCGGAAAACTCCTGAGTCTGTGCATCCACATCCGCCTGGATCAAATTGTATCCGTATTTTTTGAGTTGTGTTGTATCCGTAAACTCCGTTATCAGCAGCCTGTCGATGACCTGGTCGTTCTGAATCACAGAGCCGTCCTCCGTAACTGTAAAATCGCCGCTTTCAAGTATAATCGGGCCATTTTCGCCCAGAACCGTATAGCCGTCCTTGGTCACCAGAGTATTACTGCTGCTTCTGGCAAATGAACCGTCCCTTGTATAAAAGGCATTCACATTGCCCTCCTCATCCGGTACTGCTACGGTAAAGAACGCGCTGCTGCTGTCACTGATGGCCATATCCAGATTATTGTCCGTTTTGGTAAGCTGTCCTTGAGAATAATAGGTAAATACCTCACCTACGTCACTGCCCAGTTCCATTGTGCCGATATTACGGGCGCGGGCCGGTGTGCCGTCGAAGTCCTTGATTCTTTTAGTAAGTACGCTTGAGAAGCTCTCCAGCACCACCGTGTCCTTCTTATACCCATTGGTGCTGACATTGGCCATATTATTTGAAACGACATCCATTTTCTTTTCGATCGCCAGCATACTCCAGCCGGAGGTGTATAAACCACGTATCATAGCTGCTCCTTGCTCCTTATGTGACCCGCAATCAATTGGATGCGGTAATCTTGTAATGTATCCGTCAATAATTGATCCTATGAAAATTCATATACACTAAAGATATTATCGGAAACTTGAGCCCGCTACTTAACAGCTATCTGATAAAAAGGTCGAGTTGCTCTCAAACCTGCGGGAATGAGTACAATCACTGAGCCGCCGGTTATGAATCGGGAACCTAAGGTAACAGGAACAATATACCCGCCAAATTCCCAATTACAGGCTTCTGAAGCCTTTGCCGATAATCTCCGAGGTATTGGTAATTGTAATGAATGCACCCTGGTCGATTTTCCGGATATACTGCCTCAATGTGAGTGCCTGCCTTCTGCTCATCACAGTAGTCAGTACCTGCTTTTCCTCATTTCTGAAAGCGCCATAAGCAGTATGAATCGTGGCGCCCCGGTGTAAACTTTCTACAATATATTTCTTGATCTCCTCCGGTTTTTCACTCACGATGACCATTTGTTTCTGAAGGTTGAAGCCATCAATGACAATATCGATCATAAAAGCCTTAAGCAGCAAGCCCAGCACAGAGTACATACCAATTTGCACACCGTATACCATGCCTGCAGCAATGGTGATGGCAAAATCCGAAAGCAGCAGCGCCTTTCCGATATCAATGTGGGTAAGCTTGTTGAGTACCTTTGCCACAATATCTGTCCCGCCCGTCGAGGCGTTTTGGTTGAAAACAATTGCAGAGCCTACAGCCGGGAGGATGATTGCAAAAATCAATTCCAGCAGCGTATCATTGGTAAAGGGCTGTTTCATTGGAAAAATGTTGTCAAGCAGCCATACCATACCCGACAGCGCAAAGCTTGAATAAACCGTCTTTGAACCGAAGGTTTTACCAATCAGTGCAAAACCTATAATGAGCAGCAGAATATTTATTAAAAGCATGAGCGGCCCCATTGGAACAGAAGGGAAAAAATACCGCAGAATGATAGCAAGGCCACTCACCCCTCCAATGGCAAAGTTGTTGGGCGCCTTGAAGAAGTGAATACCCATAGCCGTCAACAACAAACCAAGGTTAATCAACAGAAATTCGCTTATTTTTTTCACAATGTATTCCCCCTGAATTGTATTGTGATCGAATTGACTTTCCAACAGCATATAAACAACCCTGCAGAATCACTCACAAGAGTGACTCCGCAGGGTACATATAGCTCTTCTGCAAACCTGTTACCGGATCAAATCTGCCAGCTGCTGTCCAATGGAAATAAGATCGATTCCCTTGGTAAATTGCAGACACGTTCCGGAAGGGTATCGGGTCTTTTCCACCCAATGGGCGGGAATGGCCTCGACACCATACTTCGCACCAAGGATGGCACCGGCTACAGCGCCAATGGTATCGGCATCCCTGCCGAAGTTACCGGCTAATATGACACCGGTTTTAAAATCTGAACTGGCTAGTTTCAGGCAGGCAAAGGCGGAGGGGATCGCTTCTGCAGTTGTTGCCCATGTGCTGGCAAGCAGTGCGTCGTGAAGCGGCATCCATGAATCCAGTATGGAGCCCCCGGCCTTTTCTACGATCTCAAAAGCCGTATTCATGTTGGCATATAACCATGAATCCGCGGGTATGAATCGCATTGCTGTGTCTATGATCTCATCCATTGTAGCATCCACCATAGCAACAGATACAGCGGCTGCTACCGCCTGTGCTCCCCAGATGCCGTCGGCATAGTGGCTGATGGATGCATCAATCTCCGCCATGGCTGCAGCCTTCTCCGGGTCTCCAGCGCATATGACCCCGACCGGTCCTATACGCATTGCAGAGCCATCACTCATATGGAAGGTGCTGTATTTACCTGTTAATGGCGGACGCAATCCACGGCGCAGGTTCATTGCCGCCGATGTCTCGCTGGCCCCGCCCCTCTTGAATTCGTCCTGCACGACAACATCCTCGAACCATGCGTCTACGACACACTGCGTGGTCAGGTCCCCCTTGCATTTGATCAAGGTTTTTGCTGTCAGAAGCGCAAATTCTGTATCATCTGTACTCCACGAAGCACCACTGTTGAAGTCGGTCGTGATACCATAGTTTACACGGTTGTCCTGCTTTCTGGATGCGTCGCCGAAGGAATCCCCGATTGCCAGGCCGCAGATGGAACCAACCGCCTTGCTTTCCGCCAGACCCCTGTTATTGATTAAATCTTGTCTTGTTATCATTTATATTAACTCTCCTCATGCAATTTTTGTTACAGCTCAGTGATTCTAAAATGCCCGAAAGAGGTCCGTCCAATTCCGATTCCTCCGCAACCCGTCATACCGTAACTGAACTGGCTGTCGGTGGTTTTCAGTATTTCCTGCCCGTCCACCAGCAGCGTTATTTCATTTCCTTTTGCAGTCAGTGTCAGCTTATACTCCTTGTCATATTCCCATTTGAACTCAGCCGTTGCAATTTTCTTGTATTCAAAATCATTCTTATATATCGATACGGTCCCGTCCTTGTCGAAGCCACCCAGGTAGCCTCTCATAATTCCGTTAGCCCGAACCATCATCAGATGATCATCACCGCTGTGCGGTATCACACTTGCCGTTATACTCTGGTCCTCTGCATAATAGTTTCCGGTGAAGCTAAAGCTGGGCTTGCAGCGAGTGAGATTTACATAATCGCCCATTACCCGCCATGCTCCGTCACTGTGTACAAATGGAGTAATACAGCCGAAATCCTTCCTTTGCTTAGCAATTTCTATGGTATAATCACCCTTGCCCGTTATAGAGAAATCATCGATGAACAATCTGCCGCGGCTTCTGCTCTTCGGTGCTGAAAGGCCCTCGAGTATAAAGCCTACCTCGTCAACAACCCTTCCATCGGTATCAGGTATGGTAAATTCTATTTCAGTCCATTCCCCTTGCTGCGGGCGGAGATACTGTAATATGATGTCCTCACCGCCAACGGTATGGATATAGGGGTTCACGCCTACCAGATCCAATCCCTCCCACTGATCCAGATACACCTTCATCCTGACAGTCCTGCCGCTGTAGGCCTGGGCTGAAAATGCGGGGCTGTACCTTTCATCGCTGAAATCATCTCTTGTATAAAAAGGTTTGTAGAACACTTTGCTGCTTTTACCACGGTAAAGCTGGCTAAATAGTATTTCCAGCGAACCCTCGCCGGAAAAAGCAAGCTCCCGGCTGTGACGCGGGTCGCATACATAGGGCTCCGAAACCCTGATATTATGCGTCGAGCCCGGCAGTTCAAAATCAAAATGCAGTTCTCCCGGTATATAGTTCTCCTTCACCTCTGCTACCGGCTCTTCCCCTGCCAGGCGATAGCCGATTAAAGCCACCTCCTTGGCATAGGTCGGCAAATCCAAAATATTCAGGTAACCAGAAATACCTGAAAGCACGATACCATCATTAATGGGAGTCCGGTATTTGGCTGGGAACGCCTCTACACCGCAGGCGACGCCAAGTACAGTCCCGACATTACCTGCATTACAGTCCGTGTCCCATCCGCAAGTCGCTGCAATTTCCACTGTTTTGCAGTAATCCCCACGCCCGTACATCATTGCCAGAATACAGACACCTGCATTAGGAATGATGTGGCAGTTTCCGGGGAATTTATCATAACCCCAATCCTTCTTCAGCATCTCCATGCATAATTTGTAATCCTCCGGATGGAGATGATAAAAATCAATGACCGCCTTCGCCACCGCATGGTATGTGGAGGTCTCAGGGATCTGGGAAAGGCCTGCTGCAATAATTTCGTCAATGTCGGAGGTCTCAAAAGCTTTGGCAATGGCTGCACAGAAAAATCTCGCTCCAAGCAGCCCCTCTCCGTCATGGGAGACACTGGCTGCAATTTCGCCATAGTCGGCAGCTTTCTTTACATTGCACGGGTGTATCAACCCAAAAGTATCAATAAAAATCTGGCCGCCGATCTGTTCCGCTATGACCTCTCCATTCTGGGCAATCGAACCGGATTGCGGTGCTTTGATCCCCATCTTCAGATTTGTGTATGCGGTGTGCTCGGTGCTGATGCCGTAGCCCCCCCACCAGAACATACCGACACCCTCCCTGGCATAGTTAAGCCAGGCGTTGGCAACGTCCTGTGGCTGCAGTTCCCTTTCCTTCGCATCATCCACCAGCGAACGAAGAAAATATACCGGCCCGTTGGAGTCATCATCCGCTGCAAAGTTTTTATATGGTTTCACATATCTGTCCACATAACCGTAAGTCTTTACAATCCGGTCAAAATTCCAGATCGAGGGCTCTACCGGTGCTCCCAGCCTGATCCCAATGCATTTTCCTACTAGCCCCGCGTACACCTTCTCCAAATAATTGGTTTGTATCATTTCTATCCTCCCATGTTAACATTTACATTGAAAAAAGGGCGGTATGATGCTGTATCCTTTTGACATCAGCTGCTCATACCCCCCTTTCTCTATTCCTGTCCCGTTGTAAGCTATTATTTACTTAAGAACGGTGTTGGCATAATCAATGACTGCCTGTCCGCCCATGGACTTCCACTTCTCTACGAACTCATTCCAATCCGCTGCTGTCTTTTTACCGGAAATCATATCTGCAGCAAACTCTTTGTAAACAGCTGTTGCAGCATCCCACTCAGTAACAAGTTCATCCGGAATCAGGAAGGCATTGTCATTGGAGGAATGTTTAGCAACCATCTCATAAGAGTCTTTTGTGATCTGAGTCATGTATGGAGTAGACTCGTCAAACGGTATAACCGGTTCAAATACTGCGACAGACTCATGAACTCTCGGATACCATGATTTAATATTTTCTGTTAATACGATCTTGTTATTGACGATATTGTAATGCTCTCCTTCAAAGCCCAGCTTGTCAATAGTCTGACCTTCGGGGCTGGCCATAAAGTCAAAGAATTTAAATGCCAGTTCCTTGTTCTCGCTGTTGGCTCCGATTGCCCATCCTCTTGATTCCTTACTGACATCGATCGGTGTAAAGCTCCAGGACTCCTGTCCCTTGGCCGGGGGAAGAACCATAAGTTCACCGGCATCACCGTTCTGTGCTATACTCTTATTGTTGTAATTGGATACAACCGTTCCCTGAGTAGCTACGATCACGCCGACCTCACCGGTGTACATTGCCTTTTCTTTTGCCTCGTACTTTTTGGACAGATACTCATTGTCCAGTAAT